>QHWL01000560.1 GCA_003222555.1 Acidobacteriota bacterium
CCCATGAGAAGTCCATGTCGCTCGGGCAGCTGGCCCTGCACGTGGCGACGCTGCCTCGCCAGCTGACCGAATTCGTGACCGGCGATGCGCTCGACTTCGGCGCCGCGGCCGGTGCGCCGCCGACGGTCAGCAGTCACCAGGAACTCCTGGCCGCATTCGCGTCCAGTACCGAGCAGGCGCAGTCGTACCTGGCGACTCTGAGCGATGAACGCGCGCGAGCGACGTGGCGACTCATGGCCGGGGGCCGAGAATTGTTTGCGGCACCGCGCGCGGCCGTTCTCCGGTCGTTCCTGTTTAATCACTGGTATCACCATCGTGGACAGCTGCTGGTCTACCTGCGACTGCTCAACGTACCAGTGCCATCGGTCTACGGGCCCACCGCTGATGAAAATCCGTTTGCGGATGCGTAATGTCATGCCGGTGAGGTCGCGCCCGCCTGACGAGGAGTAGGATCAGCCCGAGCATGTTCCGGGAAGGGAGGACCTGTGGCGGATATCAACACGGCTCTCGAGGCAAGCAAAGATGCGATGGAGCAATTGATCCTCGCCGGCGAGCGGACACGGACCACCTGGACTTCGCCACGCGCGCCGGGGAAGTGGTCGCCCAGCCAAATCGTGGAGCACGTCGCCCGCTCGCTCGAGGAGTCGGCGAACGTGGCGGCTGGCCGTCCGTCGAAATTTCCAAAGCTCCCCGGTGTCGTTCACCCGATCGTCCGGGGCCTGCTGTTGAAGCGTGTGCTCAGGAAAGCAGCGTTTCCCAAGGCGAAGACCAACAAGGCCATGGATCCTATGAGCGGACCGGCGACAGTTGGCGAGGGACGCGTTCGCCTCGAGATGGCGCACCAGAAGTTCGCCGAGGTCTGTCGGCAGACCGCCTCACACGGCGAGCGGATGCGAACCACCATCTTCGGCGCCGTGCGCGTCGAGGACTACGTGCGCTTCATGGAACTCCACACGCGCCATCATGGCAAACAGAGGTCGACCGTTAGCCGCTGGTGCCCATGGCATACGATGAACCGCTCGCGAATCGTATTCGCCAGGCGTTCGGCACTCGGCACGACATCACCGAACGCAAGATGTTCGGCGGCCTCGCCTTCCTGTACCGCGGTCGGATGTGCTGCGGAATCGTTGGACGCGATCTGATGGTACGAATCCCTGACGACGAATTCGATGCCGTCATGCGCCGGCGACACGTGCGGCCGATGGACTTCACGGGCAAGCCGCTCAGAGGATTCGTGTACGTCTCGCCACCCGGCTTCCGCACAGCCGCCGCGCTCCGGACGTGGGTGTCTCGCGGTGAGCGGGTCGCCAAAGAGAAGGCGACGGAGCCAACGAAGCGTCGACCGAGCCGGAAGACCGGTTCCGCCGCCGGCAACGGCCGCGCGATTTCGAAAAGTCGCCGGTCGAGCACAGATTGAAACACGACGATGCGCATCTATCTGGCCTGTACGGTTCGCGGCGATCGAGGCGGTGTGCGCGCCGGTCGCGCCATCTGCGAACGCCTGCAACAACAGGGTCATCAAGTCCTCACGACGCACCTACTCGCCGACGATGTCGACACGGCTGAAGCGCGGTTGAGCGAGAAAGAGGTCTTCCGCCGTGACATCGACTGGCTGTCGAGCTGCGAGGTGTTGGTCGCCGAAGCCTCCGGCTCGAGCTACGGCGTCGGCTTCGAGGTCGGGTACGTGCTCGGACGCGCCGCGTCGACAGGGCAGCGCGTCGTGCTGCTATATGACGCGGCCCGTCGTCACGCGATCTCGCGGCTGATCATCGGTAATGGCCATGACGCCTGCACGACATTCGCGTACACGTCGATAGAGGACCTGATCGCCTTTGTCGATCGACGCTTTGCGTCAGCCCCGATCTAAATCATCCGCATCTTTTAGAAACGCAGCACGAATCCGCCGGAGACCACGACATTGTGCACGTGGTTGTGCGGCGTGACGATCGAGAAATTCCTCGCACCGGTGTACACATCGCGGACTTCGCCCCGGAATGCGAGCCATCGCAGGGCGCGCACATCGACGCCTCCGCCAAGCTCGAGCGCGCCCGTATTCGTATCGCGTTGACTCGGATTAGGGCTGCCGTTGGCGCGCTCCTTCGATTCGGAATACCGAGCGTAGCCGCCACCCGCTGACCCGAAGACAGACACGAGCCCGTTGGGGTTGACAGTCAGACGGACGCCAGGCGTCAGATACAGTGCCGCGTACTCCTTGGGGAGCGACCCGCCCGCCGTGGCGACTGTGAACGCGGGCGACGCGAGGAACGGCACTTCGAGGGAGACGGCCACCTTCGATCCTTCCCATGCACGCCAAGCGAACGTCGCCTGATATGTCGTCGCTCGGTCGAACGCCAGCGCGGCCCCTTCCTCGCTGGTCCGTGTCGCTCCGAGCACGAGTCCCACGTCGTATCGCGTCTGCGCGACCGCCTGTCCCACGCCGACCGTCAACGCGATCACCATCGCCGAGCACATCGTCATCAGCCGCATCCGCGTCTCCTTGATGAAGGCGGGGCGCCTAGGTCCCCAATGAGCGTCCAAGTCACCCCGGCCTCAATCGCGAAGGTTGCCTATCGAGCGGCGAGTCCGTTGGCGCCGGCCGGCAGCCCACCTGTGAGCGCGACCGGTTGCAGCTGGCCGTTCGCTCGAATTCTGAAGGCGGCGATATTGTGGGTGCCG
>QHWL01000561.1 GCA_003222555.1 Acidobacteriota bacterium
CCCCAGATCCCTCAGGGCGGTAATCTCATTCATGTGCTGCTCGTCATCATTCTTGTCCTGATTATTCTGAGGCTACTGAGGTAAGTGACACCGAGAGTCGACGGTAGCCGAATTTCGCGACCCCGATGGGATTCTGATGGCGCAGTCAAAGGCCGCCTGACGACGTGCGAGAACCAGAGTCATCGCATGAAATGGCCCGAGGCAGTGCCGGCGACGATCCTGGGTTTACTGCTTGCCGGATCGCCGTCCGTGTCGGCCACCCAACAGGCGAGCGACCGGCATCTGGTCGTTCTCAGTCCAGACAAGGGCGACCGGAGGCTCGCCTTCACCCGCGACGCCATCGCGTTCTGGAATCAGACCTTCCTGGACTTGAAGCTGCGGCCACGTTTGGTTGAAGCCGACGTCATCGTCGCCTCACCCATGACCCGCGCCCTGGAAACCTATGCCCGGCGGATATCGATGCATGCCGAAGGGCTCGCCCCGCCGGGCGCCGGACCGAGCGCACCCCGTGAACTCACCAATCTCCAGGGCGACATCGTGGTGTTGCTTTCCAGGCAAGACATCTTCTCAGTGACGCGACCCTTTGCCCAGCGCTTCTTCATCGTTATCCAGACCGATCGCGTGGCTCCGCTGAGCTCGCCCAACGCCGCGCGCAACGTCATCGCACACGAACTCGGACACGCGCTCGGGCTCGTGCATAACAGCGACCCGACAACGCTCATGTGCGGCCCGTGTCAGCCGTTGGTCCTTGGGCCCGAAGAACGCGTGTTTTCTCCGCTGACATCCAACGACCGTGCGCGGCTGCTCGAACTGTATTCCGCACAGTAGAGTTTGGGCACTCTTTGACCACAAGCCGACACTACATGCGGCCGGCCCCGTTGTTGCAATTTTGGCGAGCATGATCGAACAACCGTCGCCTTCGCCGTTTCCGCGGCCTCCAGACCCCATCGACAAGCCGCCGCCCGACATCAAGCCGGTGCCGCCGCCCGACATTCCGCCGCCGGCCGGACCGCCCTATGTCCTACCGCCGAGCAGGCCTGATCGCGCTCAGCCAATCTGAGCTTCGCAGGCGAGCGCTGCGCGCAGCAGTGCCTCGGTTTGCCTGTGCGCGCCCACGAGCTGAAGACTGCACGGCAGCCCGTCGGAAGTGCGGCCGCACGGAATCGCAATCGCAGGATGGCCGGTGAGGTTGAAGAGCTGCGTCAGCCGGAGCATCATGTTGCGGACCGGCTCCTCGGTCGGTCCGACCTTCACTGAATCGGCGCCGAGCGGCGGCGCCGGAATCGGCAGCGTCGGCAGCATGAGGGCGTCGTGCCCGGCGAGCGCTGCATTCACCTCGCGCCGCAGCTGCTCGCGTCCGTTCTGCGCGCGCACGTAATCCTCGGCGAGCACGTAGCGTCCCATCTCCAAGCGCAGGCGCACCGGCGCCGTGTACCGCTCGGGCATCGACTCGAGCGTCGTTGCATGGTACGCCGCGGCGTCGGCGAGCACGATGTGCAGGTAGATCGGTGCGATATGTTTCGCGTGAGGGATTTCCGTTTCGTCGACGCTCACTCCCGCCGCTCGCAGCGCGTCGAGCGTCTCTTCGAATCGCGCGCGAACCTCATCGTCCAGCACTTCGCAGAAATACGCGCGCGGCACCCCGACACGCAGCCCGCGCAGCGGCACGGCCGCAAGCGGGGGCGGCGCCGGATCGCCGAGTAAGGCGCGATAGACGATCCACGCGTCGGTAACGGAGCGGGCCAGCGGTCCCACATGGTCCAACGCGCGCGATAGCGGTACGACGCCGTCGGTCGACACCTCGCCGTACGTCGGTTTGAATCCGACCGCGCCGCACGCCGCCGCCGGAATTCGGATCGACCCGCCCGTATCGGTGCCAATGGTCGCGAGCGCCATTCCGGCCACGAGGCTAACCGCCGAGCCGCCGCTGGATCCACCAGGGGACCGGGCCGGATCGTGCGGATTTCTGGCGGGTCCGAACGCCGAGTCCTCGTTTGTCGTGCCGAACGCGAACTCGTGCAGGTTGGTCTTGCCGATGAAGATGGCGCCCGCCTGCCGCAGATGCGCGATCGCGGTCGCGTCACGCTCGGCCTCGTGCGCCTCGCGCACGCGTGAAGCGGCGGTGGTTGGCGTGCCACGGACGTCGAGAAGGTCTTTGATCGAAATCGGTACACCGTGAAGGGCGCCCCGATCGCGGCCGGCGGACAGCTCGCGGTCTGCCTCGCGCGCCTGGCGCCGCGCCTGGTCGGCCAAGACGAGGATGAACGCGTTCAGCCTGGGGTTGTCGACGTCGATCCGCCGGAGGCACTCTTCGATGATCTGCTCGGCAGTGATTTCACGCGCGCGCAACCTGCGCCCAAACTCCTCGATGGTGAGCGTTGGAACGGCGATCATGACCGCGAGCGGACGGCTGCCGAACGGCGACCGTCAGACGCATCGTCGTTAAAGTCTGCGGCGCGCAACGCGCGGGTCGCCCGGGCGAGCGTCTCGAGAATCGGTTTCAGCTCCGGCAGGCCGCGCCGTTCGGGGTCGATCGTCATGATTTCCTCTGGTGGTCCGCCTGAACAACCTGTGAAACAATGCAACGTTTGAACGCAGCCGCCTTCGCGCCGGAGGCGCTTCCGTCTTCGCTGAAGCTTCGGCGGACCGCCGGGGTCCCCAACGCGGCAGCCGCGTTGGGGTGGCCTGCCGTAGCCTTGGCGGAGGCTGGTCGGCGAGCCTCGCCGAAGCTCGGGGAGAACCACGCCGAGCGGAGGCGGGAGCTCGCAGAGAGCGCTGAGCAATCCTCGGGCATTTTCTTCTCGGCGGTCTCCGCGGTCTCTGCGTTGAACGTGATTTGTTCAGCCGGGCTGTTTCACCGAAATCGCGACGCCGTCGCGTATTGGCACGATAGAAGTCATCAGCCGCGGATGACGACTCAGACGCTCGTTGTATTCCGTGATGGCGCGCGTGTCTTCCGCCTTGCGCGTCGCC
>QHWL01000541.1 GCA_003222555.1 Acidobacteriota bacterium
GAACTCCGGACGAATCGACGTCGGCCCGCCACCTGCCGAGACCATCGAAGCTCTCGAGCGCAAAGCCGATGGGATCCATCCGCGCGTGGCAGCTGGAACAGGCCGGACTCGCCCGGTGTAATTCCATGCGTTGCCGCATCCCCAGGCGGCTGACATCCGCATCTTCTTTCAGGGAAGACACGTTAGGCGGCGGCGGAGGGGGAGGGGAGCCCAGCAGATTCTCCAGGACAAACTTCCCGCGCAATGTGGGCGACGTTCTGTTTGGATACGACGTCACCGTCAGCAGACTCCCTTTTCCCAGCAGGCCCTTTCGCTCCTCGCTCGTCAACGTCACACGCCGGAACTCGTTGCCGTGAATGCCGGGGATGCCGTAATGCCGCGCCAGCCGCTCGTTCAGGAACGTGTAGTCGGCGCGCAAGAGATCGAGGAGGCTGCGATCCTCGCGGAGCATGCTCTCGAAGAAAAGGTCGGTTTCTCTGGCGAGTGCAGCCCGGAGGTTTTCATCGAAATCAGGAAATGCCGACGGATCCGGTAACACCGAGGCGACGTTGCGCAAATACAGCCACTGGGCCACGAAATTCGATACCAGCGTGGTCGCGCGAGGATCTGCGAGCATTCGCGCGACCTGCCGTTCCAGCACGGCACGCTCGCGTAATTTGTCGCGCTCGGCCAGGCCGAGGAGCTCGTCATCGGGGATGCTGCTCCACAGGAAAAACGACAAGCGCGACGCGAGCTCCAGATCGCTGACTCGATAGGCCGAGCCCGACGAAGCCTTGGCGGGATCGACTTCGACCCGGAATAGAAAAGCGGGTGAGACGAGAATCCGCTGAAGCGCCCGCCGGATCGCGTCTTCGAACCCGCCTGTGTGCCTGGCCGACCGGTACGGAGTCAACAGCGAGGCAATCTCATCGTTGGTGATAGGTCGGCGGTAGGCACGGCGAGCCAGGGTCGTGATGATCCTGGTGGCGCACGCGTCTTCCTCGTCGAGTCTTCGCGGGTGGCACAGGAAAATTCTGCGGCGGCTTGCGGTTTCCCCCGGACCTGTCGGGACATACGGACCCGCAATCGACACGCTGCCGACCCCCTCGAAGAACGCCTGGTTACCGGCCCTGTCCAGCACGCCTTCCGGCTTGACGGTGTCCTTCACGAATGTCGACGCAACGAGGTGAGATCCTGCGCTGACCCGAATCCGAATTTCCAACCCCTCGTCCAGATCGCCTTGAGGGTTGCCGCGATCGGCCTGGCTTTGCCCGCCCACGGTGAACAGCTGCAGCCTGCGGCCATCCAGGCGAATGTCCAGCTGGCGCTTCTCGGACATGCCGAGAATCGTCGTGGCGTCCTTGCCTCGTTGCAAACGAACCTTGACGATGTACTCCGCGTCCAGGGGAAAGTGATGGCGGACAACAATTCCACCGCGCGAGCCGATCGGCAGATCGCGGCTTTCACGTTCGTTCTGCACAGTGGCGGGCGGAACGTGAAACTCCGTGGACGTCGGAGCGAGAGAAGGATCTCCGACGGCCAGTCGGCTGACAGTCGAGGCTGCGGCAAGGTATTTCTCGAGCAGGAGCGGTGACACCGTCAGGACATCCCCGATATTGTCGAAGCCGTATCCTGAATCGTCTGCTGGCAGGAGCGACGCGGCGTCAATCTCCAACGCGATCAGGTCGCGGATGGCGTTGGCGTATTGGAAGCGACTGAGGCGATACACGGCAGGTCTGCCTGGATTGGGTCTCGCCGCCGCGGCTTTATCGAGTGCAGTCTCGACGTAATTCGCCAGGGAATCGTACGTGTCGTTATCGGGACGTGGCGCGCCCGGCGGCGGCATCTCCCGCGCTCGAAGCTTGTGCAACACCTTTTCCCAGACCGCCGGGTTTCCCTCCGGATGATCGACGTCGGCTGTGTCCAACTGAAGCCCAGCGGTACGAAGCCTCGCGTTGTGGCAGCTTACGCAGAACCTGTCGAGCACGGCTCGGTGAGGGGATGGAGAAGGAGGAAGGGCGGGAGCGAGGGATGGCGATTGCATTCCGGCTGCCTTCATGGAGACATATGGAGACGTCACCACGGAACCAAGCCAGAGGAGAACTGCCATGCAAACAAGCGGTGTTTTCCGCTTGTTCTTTGTGATTTGCCTCGACACTCGGGGTGATTATCGCTCCGCAGAGGGGGTGTCAACAACACAACAGGGCGAACGGGCGCACGGCGTGGCGCCTGACGTCTGGCCCCGCCCCGCGCCTCGAGCCCTGTGCCGCAAGGATGTGCCCACAAAGGACAGCAGCTCTCTGGCTGTCCTCCGATAGCTGAGCCAGCGTGCAATGCGTTCTCTCCGCCATTTTCCTGAAGGACGCGCGAGCTGTCTGCCGACGCCCCGAGGTTGTGCCACGCGTTTTGACGAAGTTTTGCCCTCCGTCGTCCGCCTCGCTCACCGTCCGCAACGGGACATGTCGTGTTCGTGCACGTCGGCGCCACGATAATCGGCGCGTAGAACACTCCTCGACTGCGCATCAACCGTCTACGGCCCTGCGTCCTGGTGATGATCAGCATGACCGTAAACGATCAGCCATCGTCCGTTGATCTGGCGCCATAACCAAGACGCTGCGCCGCGAACTCGCGTGGTGTTACCGGAGGCGTCCGTTGTTGCTTCCCGGAACGTTCCGGTGGCCAATGCGGCGTCTGGAGCCAACACGATAACGTTGAGGTCGACAAAGCCACCGTCGATC
>QHWL01000542.1 GCA_003222555.1 Acidobacteriota bacterium
AATGTGGACAAGCGGATCATGTACATGGTGTACACGAATGCGGGCCGGTTTCGCGCTGTGGCCCTGTTTCCCGGCAACTATGAGGTGGCCGTTCGCGCGAAGGGGCTCGCGTCGGATGTCCAGAAGCTTGCCGTGAAAGCCGGGGACAACCCGACCCTCAAGATCACGCTCCGGGATTCAGCGGCAGGCGCGGACGCCTCCGGCGCCTCAGCGCTGGACAATTTCGAAACCGGAGCCGTCGGAGGTGCGGCCGCGGCCGCTCCGCTCACCTTCCAGAGCTACGATGAAATCTATCCGCCAGGGCCTGGCAAAGAGGTGGCCGAGCAAGTCTGCATGGTGTGCCACGGAGAAAACTTCTTCCCTACCACGCCGGCGAGCGAAGCGGTCTGGAACGCCCGGATCGATCACATGCAGGGCAGAGACCTCATGGACCACGATGCCGCCACGTACGCCGAGGGGCTTCTCTCGTTGAAGAGCACGATGTTCCGGTTTTCGCGAAAGGATCGCGCAGACCTGGTCGCGTACCTCGTGAAGAACTTTGGACCCGGCACCAAGCGGCGCGCGGTCCGATCGGACAAGGAAATGCCGCTGGACGAAGCGAAGCTCGGTAGGGCGATGTACATGGAGTACTACCTGCCCCAAGATCCGCCTGGGCAGGGCGGGAATTCGCCAGAGTTCCAGCAAGCCCGGACCGCCTCGGGCGGCCTCGGCAGCCATCGAACGGGCCAGGACATTCGCTTCGATCAGGACGGCAACGTCTGGGAGAGCGACCGCGGAATCCCCCGTCGGCTGGTCAAGCTGGACCCACGAACGGGAGAGCGGAAGGAGTGGTTGACGCCGCATCCCAAGAGCGACGTCCACGAGGTTCTGGTCGGACGCGACGGCACGATCTGGATGCCTGAGCACGCAGAAGGCGGCGTGCCAAGTTTCCTGCTTGGCTTCAATCCGAAGACCGAGAAATGGGAGCACAACATCGACCTGGATCCCGACAACGTCGTCCGGGAACCCATCAAGTGGATGCAGTCGCTCGCCGTCGACTCGAAGAACAACATTTACGTCGGATGGATCAACGGCGGCGCGCTGAGCAAGTACGAGCGGGCAACAGGTAAGGTATCCGTATTCCGTGTCCCGACGCCGCATACGATCCCGTACGGCATCGTGGCCGACCGAAACGACAACATCTGGATGGCTGAATGGAGTGGCGGCAAGATCGCGAAGTTCGACACGCACACCAACGCCTGGACCGAATTCAGCGCGCCAACCTATCCGGGGCAGGTGCGGCGGCCGAACGTCGACTATCAAAACAACATCTGGTGGGGCATCTGGGCGGCGGGCAGGCGCCCGGGAAAGCTGGTGAAGCTGGATCAGACCACGGGCCGGATGACCGAGTTCACGGTCCCACTATCGAACTCCATGCCGTACGACGTGGCGCCCGACACTGAGGGCAACATCTGGTTCGCCGACTCGCCGACGCCCGACAGAAGCGCCGCCATCGGCAAGTTCAATGTTCGAGATCAGTCGTTCACGTTCTACCCGAAGCCGCAGTTTGCCGCCGACACGCCCAAGATACAAATGACGAGAGAAGGGGCTGTGTGGTTCGCACCGCGCGGGAGCCAAAGGGCTGCGGCCATTAGTGTCCTGTATCCCGACATGGACAAGATCACCACGCTCGGCGCGTACTATCTGAACGGCCCGCCCGGATATCCGTTCAAAGTGGCGCCTACGACGACGACTCGCACTGAGAAACCGACCGCCAAACCAACCGCACGCGCAGGCGGGCAGTAACAGCGGAGCCTGGCGCCGGCGCCGGTTTTGCCTCCTGAAGGCAAGATCGGCGCTGGCGATGTACTCGCAACCTTTTCCAAAACGAAGGCCGTACGGCTTCCAAAACGAAGGCCGTCCGGCGGTCATGCGACGTTTGAACGCAGAGCTCGCAGAGCACGCTGAGAAATCCTTGCGCATTTCTTCTCTGCGGCCGCGGTCTCTGCGTTGAACGTGATTTGTTCACAATCTCTTCTCGCCTCGAATCGAAGTTCCCTCACAGGAGCAGGTGACGTGACCGTACGACACGAGCCGTGGCGCAGTCCCGCATTGGCAGTCGCCATCGGCGGCATCACCATCTTCATCGTGCTCGTTTCGCAGGTCCCGCGAAGTGTCATGGCACATGCCGCACAGGCACCTGCAGGAACACGGTCCGTGCTCGACG
>QHWL01000543.1 GCA_003222555.1 Acidobacteriota bacterium
AGCCGAAAGCCGTTACGGTCACCACGAGCGCCATTGCGGTAATATTCTTGCTCGGCATTGTCCGAAAGCGAACTAGTCCAAAGACGCTGCCATCCTGCTAAGTATCGTATTTTGTGATAGTTAGTGATTCTTAGTCGTCCCAGGTACGTTCGGAACCAAGTCAGGCGAGCGTAACAGTTACGCGATTCTTCAGTTTGGGGCGTGTACGGCCTATGTAATAATTACATGATCCGCCTACGACTCTCAGGTTAAGATTTGACGTGACCGCGACCAAAACCTCGCCGACATCCATTCCCGTCGCCGAACGCGCCTCCCGCTTCGCGTACGCCATCCGCGACATCGTCGAAGAAGCGCGCCGCGTCGAGGCCGCGGGCACTCGCGTTCGCTACCTCAACATCGGCGACCCGGTGGCGTTCGGCTTCGAGACGCCTCCGCACATGATTGAAGCCGTCGAACGCGCGATGCGGGATGGCTCCAACGGCTATGAGCCGTCGGCCGGGATTCTGCCGGCACGCGAAGCCGTGGCTGCGGAATACACGCGGCGTGGTCAGCCGATGAGCCCTGACCGCGTGTTCATCGCGGCAGGGACGTCGGAAGGGATCGAACTGACGCTGACCGCGCTCGTCGATGAAGGCGATGAAGTCCTCGTGCCGCTGCCGGTCTACCCGTTGTATACGGCCGTCCTGTGCAAGCTCGGCGCCCGCGAGAAGTACTACCGCACGGATTCATCTGCTGGGTGGCTGCCCGATCTCGATCACGTGCGAAGCTTGATCGGCCCGCGGACCCGGGTGATCGTCGTCAACGATCCCAATAATCCGACCGGGGCGGTGTATCCGGATGCGATTCGCCGTGAGCTCCTCGAGATTGCAGATCGCGCGGGTTGCGTGCTGGTGGCCGATGAAGTGTACATCGACGTCTCGTACGACGGACCGGTCGCGCCCGTCGGATCGCTCGATCTGGATAGCCCTGTGATCTCGCTTTCCAGCTTGTCGAAGGCGTATTTGGCGCCAGGGTGGCGGACGGGTTGGATCGCGGTCGGGGGCGGCGAACGCCTTCGGAACGTGGCAACGGCGATCAACAAACTCGGCGAAGCTCGCCTCTGCAGCACCGGACCGATGCAGCACGGCCTCATCGCTGCGCTGAACGGAGACCGCACACACCAAGAGACGTTTCGTGCCGCGCTGCGGGAACGAGCGGAGGTCACGGCAGGGCGGATCAACGCAATACCCGGCATGAGCTGCGTCACGCCCCGGGCCGCGTTCTACGCCATGCCACACGTAACGTTGCCGCCAGGCAAGACCGATGTCGATTACGTCGTCGGTCTGCTGCGCGCGACGGGCGTGCTCTGCGTCCACGGGTCGGGCTTCGGCCTGCCTGCCGCTGACGGGTTTCTGCGCATTGTGTTCCTCGCCTCGCCAGGCGAGCTGCACGCCATCTACGACCTGATAGCCGATTTCACCAAAGACTATCTGCGCGGCTAAGTCTCTCCACGGTGATGATCTCCGATCAAGAGTTCACCCGCCGAATGGTTCTGACCATCCTCACCGTGGTGGCCGCCGCGGTCCTGGTCGCGACGCTCTATGCGGCGCGCGATGCGCTCATGCTCATTTACGTGAGCGCCCTCATCGCGATGGGGTTTTCGCCGCTGGTGCGGCTCATCGAGCGGCCCCACAGCGCGAAACGGCGCCAGCGAATGCCTCGGGCTCTGGCCATCCTGCTCATCTATCTCGCTGTCATCGGCACGTTCGTGCTGATCGGGCTGCTCGTCGTGCCACCGCTCGTCGATCAGGCGACCACACTCTGGTCGGACATGCCGCAGTACTTCAACCGCATTCAGCAGTTTCTCATCCGCTATAAGCTGATGACCCACAGCATCACGCTGCAGGAAGCGGTACAGAATGCGCCTGCCGGCGCCGGCGGCGACGCCGTCAGCACCCTTCTGATC
>QHWL01000544.1 GCA_003222555.1 Acidobacteriota bacterium
TTGTTTACAGCGACGGCCGGAACACATCGGTGGCCGGCGAGCAGCAACTGCTGAACTGGTCCGTCGCGCTCAAACTGACGCGGCTGGTTCGCTTCTAACGCCGTTTTCGGGTTTGAAGGGCGTGTGAAAAGTGTGCCGTTTTACCGCAGAGCACGCGGAGCACGCAGAGAATTCTTAGCGTTTCTTCTCCGCTGTCTCGGCGATCTCGGCGGTTAACGGTTTGTTCACAGGCCCGAAGGCCTGCGCCACTACGGGTCAGTCACCGCTTCCCTTGCCCGGCGCTTGCTCGGCTTTTTCCCGGATGCGGCCGCCAAGGAGCAGATGAACCGCGTCGTAGTTGTCCTCGTGACACGCGTACTCGTAGACCTGATGGTTCGGGTCGTCGATCTTGTTCCAGGGAATCATCGCCGTCCAGGGTCGCGTCCACGTCTCTGGATCGGAGATCGTGAATTCATACTGAATCACGTTCGGCGCGACGCGCGTGAAGCGCTCGGTGAGATGGTAGGTTCCAGGATTGGCGGCAACCGGCGTTTGAGCAACCGTGGCGCTGGCATTCGTGCTGTATCCTGCTGCGGCGTAACCGTAGACCGCCTCGGTTCTAAAATTCGTGCTCTCGAGGACCAGCGTATTGCCCTCCCAGTGGGCGCGCGTATCGCCCAGCCAATTCTTGATGTTCTGTCCGAGATGCGGACGCCCGTCCAGCGGAATCATGCGAGTGCTGTGGATCATCTCGGTCGCAATAGCCACGTAGCCAGGACCCTGGAAAATCTGAAAATTGCTGTTATAGGCAAAAGGCATATAGGGCGGGCGGTCGGTGCGCGAGATACACCGGAGAGCATTGTCGGCTTCCGTCCAGACGCCCGGCTTTCCGTCGAGGAAGCGGCGGTTCGCCTCGAAGGCGGCGGCCCTGGCCTTCTCTCGTTCGGGCGACAGCGGCACCAGGGGAGGAATTCGCCCGTCCGGCGGGTCGACAATCAGCGACGTCCGCTTGTCTCTGACTTCTCTCCTCCGGGGATCAAACCAGAAATCGTTGTAGTTGCCAGTTGGGTAGTCGGGGCGAGGAGCGGCGTCGATGCTCTCGGTCAACTGTTCCTGCAGGGCTTCCGCTTCCTCGTCGCTGAGGACGTCTTTCTCGCCAAACTTACTGGGTCGCTGCAACGGTGTGCTCGTAGCGTTGTTATAGATCCCCTGCAAATCCGGGTCGCCCCACGGCGTCCTGGGCGGCGTCCACGTCTTCGCCGCGGGCGTCGACCTTGCGGCCTTCCCCGCGGCGCTTGGGGCCTGGCCCGCAACAGAGACCGCCAGCAGCGAGACAACCGCCGTCACGACCGCCAAGACGCCTAATGAAGTTAGAAATCGAAGACTCATGTCGGTACCTCGCAAGTAAAAGCCCTACCACTGAGGTCACAGATACAAACGGAGGTCACGGAAAGAGCCACAAAAATAAGTTCCGTGACCTCAGTAACGTGGTGTTCGAAACACCGTGCCCTCCGTGGTAGTTCCGAATTCAGTAGCCAGGCTTCTTGAACTTGCCGTAGATCAGCTCTTCGGTGAACGGCACGCATTTGTATTCCAGGAGCTGAGCCTTCTTCTCCATGAGGCGATAGAGCGGGAAGCTGATCTTCCAGGGCCGCGTAAACACTTTCGGGTCCTCGATCGTCGCCTCGTACATCATGTGATATGGACTGACCGGCGTGTAGCGTTCGACCACGTGGAGGGCGTCGCTATGGAAATCGCCGGCCCGGTCGAACCAGCTTTCGGGGCGGAACCCCGTCACGTCGATCACCAGCGTGTCCCCGTCCCAATGGCCGCGCGACCAGCCCATCCACGAATCGGACGGCGCCTCGTCCTTCCAATTCATGCGGACGATGCGAGTAGAGTCCGTGTATTCGTAGGACATCAGGATGAACGGGCTCGACCCCTGTACAATCTGAAACGGAAAAGGCATGTACGCCGCGCGCGGCACGCCTGGCATGAAACACTTGAGCTCGGGGTCGCCCGTCTCATGCCGCGTCAAATCATTGCTGACGTCGACGATCGCCCGCTTGGCGAAGTTCTCTTTCTTTTTCGCCAGCGCCCAAGGCTGGTAAGGGATTTCACCGCCCTCGACGATGCCTTGCCCAGGAGGCTGTGCGTCGTACGCGCCCTCGAGCTCCGGATGAAGACCCGGCTGCGCGTCGTGGTCCTGAATGTCCCAATTGGCGGTCGTTATCGCCTGCCAAATGCCGTTCACGT
>QHWL01000563.1 GCA_003222555.1 Acidobacteriota bacterium
CAGCTCGTCGCCCTCCTGCACGCAGGCGACGCCGACCACGTCTCCGTTGCGCTCGGAGGTCGCGATGTTGATGACACCGACGCCACCCCGCGACTGCAAGCGGTATTCGTCGATCTCGGTGCGCTTCCCGTATCCGTGCTCGGTCACGGTCAGCAGCGTTCCACCGGCGCTCACGACCTCCATGGCGACCACGCTGTCGTCCTCGCGCAGCGTGATGCCGCGGACGCCGTAGGCTACTCTGCCCATCGGCCGGACGTCGGATTCATGGAACCGGATTGCCATTCCCTTGCGAGTGCCGATGAACATCTCCGCGTTGCCGTCGGTCACCTGCACGGCAATCACCGCATCGCCTTTTTCGACACCCATGGCAATGATGCCACCGGCCCGCGGGTTGCTGAACGCCGACAGTGCGGTCTTCTTCACCTCGCCTCGGCTCGAGCCCATCACGACGAACTTGTTGTCCTCGAACTCCTTCACGGCGAGCATCGCGGCGATCTTTTCGCCCTCTTCCATCGAGACGAGGTTCGCGACCGCCTTGCCCTTGCCGCCAGGACCGACGTCGGGAATCTCGTGGACCTTGAGCCAGTACGCCCGGCCGCGGTCCGAAAAAATCATGATGTAGGCGTGCGTCGAGGCGACAAACAGGTGGCTGACGAAGTCTTCGTCGCGCGTCCGCATGCCGATGCGGCCCTTGCCGCCGCGCCGTTGATTGCGATAGGTCGAAATCGCCGTCCGCTTGATGTAGCCCGTGTTGGTGACGGTAATCGCCATGTCTTCTTCGGCGATGAGGTCCTCGATGCTCAGCTCGCCCGACTCGGCCTCGATGATTTCGGTGCGGCGATCGTCGCCGTACTTGGTCCGAACCTGCCGCAGCTCGTCGACGACCTGCACGCAGGCGACGCCGACCACGTCTCCGTTGCGCTCGGAGGTCGCGATGTTGATGACACCGACGCCACCCCGCGACTGCAAGCGGTATTCGTCGATCTCGGTGCGCTTCCCGTATCCGTGCTCGGTCACGGTCAGCAGCGTTCCACCGGCGCTCACGACCTCCATGGCGACCACGCTGTCGTCCTCGCGCAGCGTGATGCCGCGGACGCCGTAGGCTACTCTGCCCATCGGCCGGACGTCGGATTCATGGAACCGGATTGCCATTCCCTTGCGAGTGCCGATGAACATCTCCGCGTTGCCGTCGGTCACCTGCACGGCAATCACCGCATCGCCTTTTTCGACACCCATGGCAATGATGCCACCGGCCCGCGGGTTGCTGAACGCCGACAGTGCGGTCTTCTTCACCTCGCCTCGGCTCGAGCCCATCACGACGAACTTGTTGTCCTCGAACTCCTTCACGGCGAGCATCGCGGCGATCTTTTCGCCCTCTTCCATCGAGACGAGGTTCGCGACCGCCTTGCCCTTGCCGCCAGGACCGACGTCGGGAATCTCGTGGACCTTGAGCCAGTACGCCCGGCCGCGGTCCGAAAAAATCATGATGTAGGCGTGCGTCGAGGCGACAAACAGGTGGCTGACGAAGTCTTCGTCGCGCGTCCGCATGCCGATGCGGCCCTTGCCGCCGCGCCGTTGATTGCGATAGGTCGAAATCGCCGTCCGCTTGATGTAGCCCGTGTTGGTGACGGTAATCGCCATGTCTTCTTCGGCGATGAGGTCCTCGATGCTCAGCTCGCCCGACTCGGCCTCGATGATCTCGGTGCGGCGATCGTCGCCGTACTTCGTCCGTACCTGCCGCAGCTCGTCGACGATCATCTGCATCAGCAGCCGCTCGCTCGCGAGAATGGCGCGCAGCCGCTCGATTGTCTTCAGCAGCTCCGCCAGCTCGTCGAGGATCTTCTGCCGCTCCAGCCCGGTGAGCCGCTGTAGCTGCATGTCGAGGATGGCCTGCGACTGAAGCTGGGACAGGCCAAAGGCCCCGATCAAGCCGTCCCGCGCCTCGGGCACCGTCTTCGATTCGCGAATCAGCTTGATCACGGCGTCCAGGTGATCGAGCGCGATCCTGAGGCCTTCCAGGATGTGATACCGCGCTTCCGCCTTCCGCAGCTCGAACTCGGTGCGCCGCCGTACTACCTCGCGGCGGAACTCGACGAAGGTCTCGACGAGCTCCAACAGGTTCATCACCTTCGGCCGGCCGCCGACGATGGCGAGCATGATGATGCCGAAGCTCGATTGCAGCGGCGTGTGCTTGTAGAGATTGTTCAGGATGACGTCGGGCACCTCGCCGCGTTTCAGCTCGATGACGATGCGCATGCCTTCGCGGTCGGACTCGTCGCGCAGATCGGAGATGCCCTCGATGGTCTTCTCGCGGACCAAATCCGCGATCCGCTCGATTAACTTCGCCTTATTGACCTGATACGGAATCTCGTTGATCACGATCGAGACTCTGTCGCCCTTCTTGTTGGTTTCGATCGTCGACCGCGCGCGCATCATGATCGAGCCGCGGCCCGTCGTATGCGCCTGAACGCAGCCCCCGCGGCCGACTATGCAACCGGCGGTTGGGAAATCGGGCCCCGGAATGAGGCGAATCAGCTGCTTCAGCTTCTCTCCGCGGGAGAGAGGTTCTTGATCCGTCTCGGGCACGTTGAGATGCGTGTGTTCGATGATCCAAATGCAGCCGTCGATCACCTCGCGCAGATTGTGCGGCGGAATGTTGGTCGCCATGCCGACGGCAATGCCGGATGAGCCGTTCACAAGGAGGTTCGGAAACGGCGCCGGCAGCACGGTCGGCTCTTCGGTCGTCTCGTCGTAATTGGGCGTGAAATCGACGGTCTCGTTGTCGAGATCCGTCATCATGTCGTCGGCGAGGGCCTGCAGCCTCGCCTCGGTGTACCGCATCGCCGCAGGCGGATCGCCGTCGATCGATCCGAAATTGCCCTGCCCGTCGACGAGCGGGTAGCGCATGTTGAAGTCCTGAGCCATCCGGACGAGCGTGTCGTAGATGGAAGCGTCGCCGTGCGGATGGAAGTTTCCCATGACCTCGCCGACGATCTTCGCGCACTTGCGGTACCCGCGAGTCGCCGACAGGCCCATCGTTTTCATGCCGTACAAGACGCGGCGGTGCGCGGGTTTCAGACCGTCGCGGGCGTCGGGCAACGCTCGTCCAATGATTACGCTCATGGCGTAATCCATGTACGAACGCTTCATTTCGTCTTCG
>QHWL01000564.1 GCA_003222555.1 Acidobacteriota bacterium
CAAAGGCGTGTGCGGCTCATCACCTCCTGCCGGATCCTCTGAATACGCGCGTCGAGCTCGGCGGTGACGGTGGGCTGGACAAGTGTTTCCGAGATCTGTTGCGTCTCCACCAGCACGGTTGCCGTCGCTCGATAGAGATCCGGGAGAGAGGCGATGAGACTTGCGGCGGCGGCAAAGATCGCAGCGAACACCACCAGCGCCACCCACTTGCGGCGGCTCCAGATCTCCTGCACGGTTTCGAGCTCCGAGCTGCGCCCGCGGTGTTGGTCGGTCGGGTTGGTCACGAGCGCCTCTCCTTACGGCACCAGGACGACATCGCCGGGTTGCACGCAGAAATTTTCTGGGCCGCCGATGGCCGAGCCATGCTTCGATCCGCTCTTCGAAACGAGGCGGTCGTAGGGAAACGGAATCTGGCGGGTAGTCGCCGCTTCGTTCCGCAGGACGGCGATGCGGCCGCGCGCCGCGTATTCAGTGAGACCTCCCGCCATGGCCAGGACGTCGAGGACCGTCGCGCGGCCTTTGAGCTCGTAGCGGCCCGGCGTTTTCACCTGGCCGATCACCGTCACCTTGACGCTGTGGATCTCGCGAACGATCACGGAAACGGTGGCGGCCGAAATGTACTCGGTCAGCGCGTCCGTCAGGTGGTCGCGCAATTCCGTCGGGGTGAGGCCGGCCGCCTGCACGTCGTTCAGCAGGGGAAGCGAAATTTTTCCATCCGGCCGCACCGGCACCGTGCGCGTCATCTCGGTGTTGTTCCACACCGCGACGTCTAGAACATCTTCCGGACCGATCACGAATTGCCCCGGACAACGGTCGGCTTGTGCCGGCGCCAGTTGCGCCGCTGCCGACCGCCCGGCGAGCAGAACAGCGGCAACAAGAGCGACGACACCCCGAAGGCGACGAGCGTTGAACAACGTGAAGCCGCTCATGTCAATGGGCATTTTTGACAGCGTTGACGGAAGCGGTAGTCAATCTGACCAGTACCTGATGCCGCGAAATCGTGTCGTGCGGGAGGGCGGCATCGGCGTAGAGGTTGCCGTACTGAGCGTTGCCGTCGAATGCGACGTCGAGCGCAAGATTCTTGGTGATCGAGCGTGTGACGCCCAGTCCCAGCCGGTACACGTCGGCCTGGTGCCCGGCTTCCATGCTTCGAAACACGCCGGGGGCAATCCGGATTTGCACGAGTCCCCGACTGTACGCCGCCGTCGCTGTCAGGCCCTGAACGCGGACGACGTCCGAGAGCCCGATGACGGCGGTCTCGGTCCGTGAGTACGCGAGCGACAGATCGCCCGGTTGGAATTGATAACGAAGGGACGCCGACAGATCGGCCGCCGGTGAGCCATTGGTGATGCGCGGTCCGCCAACAATCGCGACGCTGGCCCGCGGGGTGATCGAGTGGCTCAAGCCCATGCCGAGCGTGTGCGATGTCGGCGTCGATGCTGGCTCGCGATCGATCGCGAAGAGGAACTGATGAAGCGCGTAGTTGACGCTCACCCGATCACGCGGTGACATGTGGCGTTCCGCACCGATGCTCACGCTGTGGGTTTGCGTCCGGAAGCTGCTCGCGAGACGGCTGTCGGTGAGCGAATACTCGACGGTGCCACCGGTCAGCGGATCGAGCTGCCGCGTGAGCGACGCGTGGGCCACAATCTGCTCGGCGGTCGCGCGCGTCAGCGCCAGACCGGTCTGGGTATTGAGCTCGCCCGGCGTTTCCGTTCGGTAGAACTCGGTGTCGGCGGCGACCTTCACGCGCGGCGTCGGCCGGCCCTCGAATCCGGCCGTCGCGTGCTGGCGCGCGCCGAGGGCGCTGAATTCAGGGCTGTTCGTGAAGCGCTCAGCGTCGACCGAGTAGCGGCCCGCGAACGTCCAGAGCGTCGAGCGGAAGCGGTAGTCGACGCCTGGGCTCACGCGCGTGATGAAGTCTGCCCGATGATCCGACGGCGTCGAGAGCAGGTTGGTGTCGTACACCTGCGCGATGCTGACCGAGGGCCGCACGCCCGCGACGTCCTGTGCGGCTGTCGCTCTCGCCATCATCACTCCCTGCGCGAGTACCAAAACGTGCGCGAGGCCCGCGCCCGGAGGCGGTTTGCGCCAGGCGTTCAACACGCGATGCCTCGTGGCGGTGCCGCCGCTGCTGACAGCCCGACGGACCCGTCGACCGGAACGACAGCCGTGCAGTCGACTTCCACCGCGACGCTTTGCCGCAGAAGTTCTACCGAGAGGACGAGAACTCCACGATTCGGCCTCCGTCGCACGAGGATGCCTTCGACGCCGGCCAACGACCCTTCTTCGATGCGCACGCGTTGACCCTCGCGCAGGTACGGGTGCGGCAGAATCGTCAGATCCGTGCTCTGGATCCGCCGAAGTGCTTCGATTTCCGCATCGGGCACTGGAGTCAACGAGTCCCACCGTGCTCCGAGAATCCGCACGAGCCCTCTGGTTTTCAGGATCTCGATGTAGCTGCGCTTCTCGATCGCATGGTGCATGAAGAGATAGCTTTGAAACATCGGGACGCCAATCAAGTGCTGTTTTCCCGCACGTCGCGACCAGGTGCGTATCGTCGGAAGAAACACGTGGAATCCCTTCGCAACCAATTGATCGTGCACGAGTTGCTCGCAGTGGCTATGGGTCCACAATGCAAACCAGTGCGCGGTCAACTCATCAATTGCCAAGGCTTCGCCCCCTTTGGTTCGCCGCCGTTGTTGACGTCGAGCCGGCCCCCCGGTCGAAAATGGTCGAC
>QHWL01000565.1 GCA_003222555.1 Acidobacteriota bacterium
GGACTGACGTTGCGATAGCGCCCACATCAAAGCGGTTTGTCCGCCGGTGGATTCCCGGGCGTTGGGGTTTGCTTTGCTCGATAGCAACGCACGCACCGTCGCGAGGTTGCCCCGGCGGGCCGCTTCCATGAGCGGCGTCTCGCCCGACATCAGGGGCGTATTGGCATCGGCGCCTGCGGCGAGCAGCTTTGCGGTCATCGCCGGATCCGTGTGCGCCGCGGCCGCATACAGCGCCGTGGCGCCGAATTCGTTGGCCGCCTTCACGTCCGCGCCGGCGCGCAGGAGAAGATCGGCCATCGCCAGGTCATTGCGGGTGGCCGCCCAGACCAACGCGGCCGTGCCTTCGGCCCCGGCGACATCTTGCTTCGCGCGGCCGTTCAAAAGGGACTGCACGGCTGCGCGGTCCCCTTGCTTCGCGGCAGTCGCCAGCGACAGATTGCTCGCGCCCGCGGCAAGCGCGGCGCTCGCAAAAATCGTCGAGCCCATAAGTGCCGCCAGAATCGTTGTTCTCGTGTTCATCGCCATTCTCCCGCTTCGACGTGTTCCGTTCGAGTTGATTGACGAAAACCTTTCCGCTCCTCCCGCTCCGAGGGCGCACGCCAATCCAGGAGCGGATTACTCACTATCCCACGTTTGTAGCCAAAGGTCCCCGCTTTAGCGAGGACCTTTGGCGAATGCGGCGCTAGACGGTCGGCAACTCCAATCTTCCCGTGCTGTCGCCGAGCCGGTCTACCTGCGGAACATTTGCCTTGTCCAGCATGGTGAGGAGCAGATTGGCCATCGGCGTGCGGTTGGGATAGCGGACATGCTGTCCGCCCTTGATCCCGCCAACACCACCGGCGACAAGCAGAAGCGACAGATCGGTATAGAGGTGCGGATTGGCGTCACTCAGGCCAGCGCCGTAGAGGATCATCGAGTGATCGAGCAGCGAGCCGTCGCCGTCCGAGGTGGCGCGCAACTGGCTGAGGTAATACGACAGCATCTTCGTGTGGAGCATGTTGATCTTCGTGGTCTTCTCTTGTTTCTCGGGATCGCCCTGGTGATGCGTACAAGGGTGATGGGCATCGCCAAATCCCAACTCGGGATAGGCGCGCCCGCTCATTTCATGGCCCATCTGGAACGTGATGACGCGCGTCATGTCGGTCTGCCAGGCCAGAACCATGAGATCGGCCATCAACTTGAAGTAGTCGGAGAAGACTTCCGGGGCGCCGACGGGGCTTCCGATGGTCGGCAAATACTCGTTGTCGCCCTGCTTCTCCGCCAGTTGCATGCGCCGCTCGACATCGCGGATAGCCTCCAGATACTGGTCGATCTTGCCGCGATCCGTTCCGCCGACCTTGATGCGCATCCGCTTGACGTCGAAGTTGATGGCATCAAGGATACTGCGGTCTTCCCGTCTGAGGGCCAAACGGGCCTTCGGATCGGTGCCCGCGTCGCCGAAAAGACGCTCGAAGATGGCGCGTGGGCGGTTCTCCATCGGAAGCGGCGTGGTCTCGTTGCGCCATGAGATCGTATCGTAATAGGCGCAGCCATAGGCCGACTCGCAGGCGCCCACCACTTCGGGCGTCTCCAGACCGATTTCAAGCGAGGCGAGCTGCGTGTGTTTGCCGAAATCCTTCGCGGCGATCTGGTCGGCGGATATTCCGGCGCGGAGGTCTGCGCCGGAGGTCATCTTCGCGTGTGTTCCCGTCAGCCAGGCGGTGCACGCGCGCGGATGGTCGCCGCCCACTTCGCCATTGAGGCCCGCGGCTTGTTGATTATCGAGGCCGGATATCACCAGCATGCGGTCTTTGAAGGCCGCGAGCGGCTCGAGAGTCCGGGTGATCTCCCAGTTGGCACCCACGGTCTTGGGCGTCCACTCGTTCCTCAAGTTGAAGATCCCGTTCGGCGTTTGCATGAATGCCATGCGGATCGGCCGTGTCGTCTCGGCGGTAAGCGCCGGCGTCATGGCGTCGAGCATCGGCAAGGCGAGTGTGGCACCCATTCCGCGCAAGAACGTGCGCCGGGGAATAGCTTTCTTAAAGACTACCATCGCTAGCCCTCCTCATTTGAAATGGTGTGCTGTTGACGATGCCAAGAATGATTGATGACCACTTCTGATTATCCGCGGCAGCCTGGCGCGTGATCTTGCGAAGAGCAGAGTGGTCGTACTCTTCTACGCCACGACCCAGCGCATAGGTCAGCAGCCGCTCGGTGAAGTTGTACACGAACATGTCCTGTTTTTTCAACAGGACATCGCGCAAGCCAGCCGGCCCGTTAAACGCAGTGCCGTCGGGCAGGGCACCGGAGGAATCGATCGGCCCCGACCCGGGTGCCGTGGAGACGCGCCAGCTGCCAAGACCGTCGTAGTTCTCCAGCGCGAAGCCGAGTGGATCCATCTGACGGTGGCAAGCGGCGCAGGTGGGATTGGCCCTGTGTTGTTCCATGCGTTGGCGCATGGTCAGCTTCTGTGTGATTGCATCGTCTTTCAACGATGGAACATTGGGCGGCGGGGGTGGCGGGGCAGTACCTAAGAGCTGCTCCAACACCCACTTTCCGCGGATGGTCGGCGCCGTGCGGTTGGGATAGGAGGTCACCGCCAATATGCTGGCCTGTCCGAGCAGTCCGTATCGGTTCGGATCTTCAAGTTTGACGCGGCGGAACTCATTGCCGTAAATGCCCTTGATCCCATAGTGCTCCGCCAGGCGCT
>QHWL01000566.1 GCA_003222555.1 Acidobacteriota bacterium
CGAGCGGCCATGTCCCGGCCGATCGACGACGTACACCTTGTAGCCTTCTTGAAGCAAAAACGTGACCCAACCCGGACGGCCGTCGGGTGTGCCCATCCAGTCGACGCCCTGGCCGCCGCCGCCGTGCACGAGCACAATCGGAAATGGCCGCGTGACGCGCGCCGGGATCCAATACTCGACGTACATCTGCTTGCCGTTGGTGCTGGTGCCGCGGGCGAGGTGCGCCTGCTCGACGCCGACCCAGAAGTAGCTCCACTCGGCGAGGTCGAGCGGAGCGGCAGCCGCGCCTTCGGCGGGCGCGGCGTCAGCCAATGACATCCAACCCGGCGCCCATACGCCGGCAACGGCGACCGCGGCCGACCGGGACATGAAGTCGCGCCGGCTGATTCGAGTCATCGCGGATCCACACCTTCGAAACGAAGGTTGTCTTTGTCGACCGACACCTCGAGAAACGGAATGAACATCTCGTTGATCGCCTGCGGCCCCCAGATCACTTCCTGATCGGGCGCCTGGTTATGCGGGTTCTTCGCCGAGTTGTCGTAGTGCGCGACCGCCTTGATCGTGCTTCGCGCCGGGATCCTCAGCGGTTTCTCGAGCTCGTAGGTGACCTGCCAGTTCGGGTTGTAGTTCGGCACGCGCAGCAGCGTTTCTTCGCGGCCGTTGGGCCGGACGAGCGTGAACGTCATGTCCTTGCCGCGGTAGTGCATGTGCGGCCACATCGAATACAACGTGACATCGTCGGGAAACGTGATGAGGCCCGTAATCGTCCAGTTTTCCGCGCGTGGCGGGATGTTCGGGATCTGCACGCGCCCGCGCGCGTCGGGCACAATCTCTTTTCCGTCCACGATCCGCCTGAGGTTCGCGGTCATCGTCTCCGCCTCGTGGTGGACGCCGCGCTTGGCGAACCAGACACCGAGCCGCATGCGAGTCTTCTCGGCCATGCCGTGGCCCATGTGGTGCATGCCCCAGGACAAGTATTGGCCGCGCCGAAGGCGTTTCGCGACGCCTTGCGGAAAACGCAGGAAGCCGCCGCCGGGCACGTAGAAGACCAGCGGGTACCCGAATTCCTCGTTCGACGCGACGCGGTACGGCTGTCCGTCGCCCAACAGCGGCACGCCTGTCAGCACGGGCCCGCCGGGCCACAGTGCGGCCTGCCCGAGTCTGGTCTTCGGCGGCAGGTCGCCGATCGACAAGCTCGCGTGATGAACGACGTGGCGGTTCGTCGGCGCCAACTGCAACGCTTCGACGAACCTGTCGTCGCGAAAGGGCAGCCTACTCCACACCGTGAAGGTCGGCACCTCGCCGGGACCCGGCACTTCGAGCTCGATCGGCGCGTCGATGACCAGATCGGGCGCGCGATCCATCAACCTGCTCCAGCCGTCACCGAAGTCCGGCGGGGGAGGAGGCGCGCCGGTGCCCTCTGGAGCGCCCGCATCCGCCCATGCCGCGAGCGTCTCGAGGTCGGCTTGCGCGATCGCAGGTTTGTTGCGGAAATTGCCGACCTGCGGATCGGCGTACCACGGCGGCATCTCGCGCGCGAGGACGCGCGCCTTCATCGCACGAGCCCACGGACGAGCGTCGGCGAACGTCATCAGCGACATCGGCGCGACCTCTCCTGGCCGGTGGCAGGTGACGCAGTTGGCGTAAAGGATAGAGGCGATGTTCTGATTGAACGTTGGCGCGGGTGCGGAACTCTGCGCGGACGCCAGCGTCAGCAAGCTGCACACCAGGACAGCCGTCAAGATGTTGGTCTTGCGCATGACTTTCCGCCCGCGAGCAGCGACGCGCATTTTACCCCGAGTCGGTATGGGCGTGTCGTATCCTACCTATTTCGCCGGCACGGTGGGTGCCGGTCGTGATCAACGAGTCTAAGTAACGATCGCGAAGTTCATCGCCATTGCCGATGGGGAGGTGGCTGACGCGGCCGTCGATTGTACGCCGTCGTTTCCGGTGCGGAACGGGCCGACGGTTGGGCTGGCTTATCCTGCGAGAAAACAGGGAGGACGAGAAACTTCCACCATATTAGTCACCGTTTCACATAGGCCATGCCTAACGTCTGGCCGTTGGGAAGCACGACCTGGATGACACGCCCGACCGGCTTGCCATTCTTGACTGGCTCTATGGTGACGGTAACTTCATCTCCTGCCTTGAAGGTCTGCTTGCTCCATCCGCGTTCGATCATGTCGGGCCCGTTGGTCGTCTCCGTGACCCAATTGACGACGTTGCCACTGTCGTCTTTCACATCGAACTTCAGGAAGCAATGGGGATTGGCCCAAAACCATTCCGTCACGGTTCCTTTCAGGGTCAGTCTTTTTCCGGTATCGAACGCCGAGTTGCCGTGGTGTGCGAACAATGGAACAGACACAATCAACACACCAAGAGCCAGAGCAAGAACCGTCAAGAATCTAACTTTCACGAGTGAC
>QHWL01000567.1 GCA_003222555.1 Acidobacteriota bacterium
CGACGAACCCGCTCTTCGATCGTTTTGTGGACCTCGGGGTTTTCCTTCAAGAACTGCTTCGCGTTCTCGCGGCCCTGGCCGAGCCGCTCGCCGCCGTACGCGAACCACGCACCGCTCTTTTCGACAATCCGCTTGTCGACGGCGAGATCGAGCAGATCGCCGGTGCGCGAAATTCCTTCGCCGTACATCACGTCGAATTCCGCCTCGCGGAACGGCGGCGCCACCTTGTTCTTCACCACTTTGACGCGCGTACGGCCGCCGACCACGACGTCGCCGTCCTTGATGCTCGCGATGCGGCGGATGTCCAGTCGCACCGACGCATAGAACTTGAGCGCGCGGCCGCCGGTCGTCGTTTCGGGATTGCCGAACATGACGCCGATATGAGGCAGGTCTTCGATTTCGACACGGCGCCGGTGAGCTTGCGCAGCGCCTGTGACATGAGGCGCGCCTGCAGGCCCATTTGCGCTTCGCCCATCTCGCCTTCGATTTCCGCCTTCGGGACGAGCGCCGCCACCGAGTCGACCACCACCACGTCGACGCCGCCGGAGCGAATGAGAACCTCCACGATCTCCAGCGCCTGCTCACCGTTGTCGGGCTGCGAGACGAGCAGATTGTCGAGGTCGACGCCCAGCCTCTGCGCGTAAGCGGCATCGAGCGCGTGCTCGGCGTCGACGAACGCGGCCATCCCGCCCAGCTTTTGCGCCTCGGCGATCACCTGCAGCGCGAGCGTGGTTTTGCCCGACGATTCCGGCCCGAAGATTTCCACGACACGGCCGCGCGGCACGCCGCCGACACCCAGCGCGTAGTCGATGCTGATGGCCCCCGTGGGAATGGCATCGATCGGCTGGATCGGACCCTTCTGGCCAAGACGCATGATCGACCCCTTGCCGAATTGTTTTTCGATCTGGCCGACGGCCAAATCGACGGCTTTGATGCGTTCGCGATCCTGGCGTTCGTCCCGTTCAATTGGTGGCATCGGCTACTCCTTTTGGACAAGCCTACGAAAGTTGACCGCCGAGCTCGCCGAGAACGCAGAATATGGTTGTTTTTCTCGCTGCGTACCCTGCATGCTCTGGGGTTGGTTGTGCTTGACCAAGCGGGGTTATTCTAAAGACGTGCCGAGCGAAAGTCAAGCGTAACAACCTGCACAACCGCCAGGAACCTTCAGTATTTCAGTCACTTACGAGATCGCACACTTTCGCCCCCCGACGGCCGATCGTCAGAATCTGCAATGATAGGGCCTCGATGCCTAGCCCTATTGGCCACGCGCTGGCTGGCGTGGCGGCAGCCTGGACGGCCGACCTCATCCCCGGCCGGCGCGCCTGGAGAGCGGCGCCGTCGACGGCATCCTGGTACCAGCGGGCGGGCAACGGCCTGACGCTGCTGTGCGCCGTACTCGCCGCGTCACCTGACCTCGACCTGCTCGTTCGTCGCCATCGGACGATCACCCATAGCATTGGCGCCGTCATCCTCGTCGCTCTCGTTGCCGGAGTGATCGCCGCCCATCGCTCCCGTCCGATCTCACGCGTGGCGCTCATGTGCGCGGGGGCGTACCTGACGCATCTGGTGCTCGATTGGGTGTCGGCCGACAGTTACCTGCCGTACGGGATCCAGGCGCTCTGGCCGTTCAGCCGGTCGTGGTACATCTCAGGGTGGGACCTCTTCAGAGAAACGGCCCGCCTGCACCCGCTGGCGGCGGTGGAGATCAGTCAGAACGTCACAGCGCTTGCCCTGGAACTCGCGATTCTGGGTCCCGTGGCTTTGGGCGTGTGGCTAGTACGTGTAAAAGCCCTGGCCGGACTTTCGGCCGAAATGTCCAGCCGCGACCATCCGCCGGAGTAGCGGACACGGCCGATACTTCGGATCGCCGAAGCCATCGTGCAGCACATTGAGGATGGCCAGACACACGTCCAGCCCGATGAAATCGGTGAGCGTGAGCGGACCCATTGGGTGATTCATCCCGAGCTTCATCACGGCGTCGATGGCTTCGGGTGTGCCCACGCCTTCCATGACTGCGAAGATCGCCTCGTTGATCATCGGCATCAGGACACGGTTGGCGATGAAACCGGGGTAGTCGGCCGCTTCGACTGGCGTCTTGCCCAGCGTGGTGCACAGCTCCGAGGCGATTCGCATCGATTCGGTGGACGTCCGCTGCCCGCGGATCAATTCCACAAGCGCCATCACTGGCACCGGGTTCATGAAGTGCATGCCGAGCACTTTGTCGGGCCGCGTGGTCGCCGCCCCGAGGAGGGTGACCGAGATCGAAGAGGTGTTCGACGACAGAATAGCGTCGGGCTTGGTCATCGCGTCGAGGCTCTGGAACAGCGCCGCTTTGGCTTCCCGGTTCTCGACAATGGCTTCGACGAGGTAGTCGGC
The DNA here is from genome assembly GCA_003222555.1 of Acidobacteriota bacterium. Classification (GTDB taxonomy): domain Bacteria; phylum Acidobacteriota; class Vicinamibacteria; order Vicinamibacterales; family CAVVIG01; genus JAHFUJ01. The sequence goes on from QHWL01000567.1 coordinate 2,377, forward strand.
GTCGGCGAGGCGATCGAGCGAGGTCGTCGTCGACAACCGGCCCATCGTCTGGTCCCGGTCGTCGGCGGTCAATTTGCCTTTGTCGACGAACTTCGAGAGGCTCTTTTCGATCGCGGCGCGCGCGCGATCGAGCATCGGCTCGCCGACGTCGACGAGGCGCACGGAGAATCCCGCCTGCGCGAACACCTGCGCGATGCCGTTGCCCATCGTGCCCGCGCCGATCACGCCGACCGTTTTGATGTTCATCGTTTACACGACGTTAAACGCCGAGCGCGCAGAGGACGCAGAGAGTCTAATTAATTTCATTCTCTGCGAGCGGTCTATCGACGCCGCTCCCGCCGTCCTTTTATCACGAAGGCACTAAGCCTCACGAAGATCACGAAACCTTTTGTTATCTTCGTGTACCTTCGTGTTCTTCGTGACTTCGTGATGAGCCGTGTGCTCACATCCGCTCGACTGCGAGTGCGAGGCCGTTGCCGCCGCCGAGGCAAAGCGTGGCGACGCCGCGTTTGAGGTTGCGCTGCTTGAGGGCGTAGAGCAGCGTCGTGAGAATGCGGCCGCCGCTCGAACCAATCGCATGGCCCAGCGCGACCGCGCCTCCATTGACGTTCACTTTCTCCGCACCGATGCCGAGCTCGTTGAGCACAGCGACTGCCTGAACGGCGAACGCCTCGTTCAACTCGAACAAATCCACGTCCGCAAGACTCCAACCGACCTTTTTCACTAGTCGGAGTACGGCCTCGACCGGCGTCATGAGCACGAGTTTCGGCGGCAGCCCGCTGGTCGCCTGGCCGACGATGCGCGCA
>QHWL01000568.1 GCA_003222555.1 Acidobacteriota bacterium
CAGCCGCTGTCGCCGCTCAGACTCCGGCGGTCAAGGCGACGGCCGGGACCGCGGCGAAAGCGGCCACCGTGGCCAAGACTCCCTGGGGCGAACCCGATCTGCAGGGCATTTGGACCGACGACTTTCAGACCCCTTTGCAGCGGGCACCTCGGTATGCGGACAAAGAGTCGTTCACAGACGAGGAGCGAGCTGAACTGGACAGGCAGAGAGCGGCGATTCTTCGTCGAGACCAGCGCGTGACGCAGGGGAGCGAACGCGACGTCGCTGGCGCGTACAACGCCGTGTTCCAGTCGATTAAACATACGGGCAGGCGGACCTCCCTTATCGTGGACCCGCCAGACGGAAGAATTCCTCCCGTGACGCCCGAGACCAAGAAGCGCAACGACCAGAACCGGGAGTTCCGGCTCGCACTCCTCCAACCTACAGAAACCTGCAAGAAAAACGAGGCCGCGTGCGCCGGCGGGAAGTACGGGCCAGTGTCGCCGAGGGTTGCGGAGCTCCCTCCGACCTACAACACGGGACGACTGAATCGGGCCGACGGCCCGGAGGACCGCAGCATGCAGGAGCGGTGTATGGCCGCCGTACTGCCCGATTTTGGCGGCTACCGCAGGATTGTGCAGTCTCCCGGATCCGTATCGATCTTCTATGACGTGGGTCAGGGGCAAGGGTGGCAGCGCATCATTCCCGTCGGTGGTGGTGCGCATCTTCCGCAATCCATTCGTCAACGGTTCGGAGACTCGCGCGGCCGCTGGGAGGGCAACACGCTCGTCGTCGACGTCACCAATTTTTCGCCCAAGAGCGACTTCATGGGCGCCCGCCAGAACTTGCATCTCGTCGAACGCTGGACGCGCGTCAACGCCAGCACGATCGAGTACGCCGTCACGATCGAGGATCCAACGACGTGGACGAAACCGTGGACCGTCAAGCAGGAAATGACCAGCCAAAGCGAGCAGGCGAACAGGATCTATTACGAGCCCAGGTGTCACGAGGGCAATTACGGCTTACCGGGGATGCTTGCGGGAAGACGCGCCGAGGAGGCGGCCTTCGCCGAAGGGCGAGGCCCCGATCCGGCCACCAAGGACACCGCCACAGATTTCGGCAACGAAGGCGGCGTTGATGCGTTGGCCGGAGGTGGGTAAGAGGGAAGGAAAAGGAAAAAGGAAAAAGGAGATATCTTCATGCGAAACCGGTTTGCAGGCTCGCTCATCGGAGTGGCGATTGGCGCGGCCGCCGTGAGCGCCGTCATCACCGTGTCGGTGACACGGACTGCCGGCCAGGCGTCGCGTCCGGCTCGCACAGCGGATGGCAAGCCCAACCTCAACGGTGTTTGGCAGGCCAACAACGAAGCGGATTGGGACCTGCAGGCCCACCAAGCGCGTGCGGGAGCGGTGATGCAACCTGGCGTCTATCCTTATCCTTTCGCGCAGGTGCCGGCGGCGCCGGTGCTGGCCCTCGGCGCGATCGCCGGCGTTCCCGGGTCACTCGGCGTGGTGCTGGGCGATGGCCAGATTCCCTACAAACCTGAAGCCGCGGCTAAAAAGCAGGAGAACGTTGCGCACTGGATCGACCGCGACCCGGAGCTCAAATGTTATTTGCCGGGAATTCCACGCGCGACCTACATGCCCTATCCATTTCAGATCGTGCAGAGCACGAACAAGATCCAGATGGCCTATACGTTTACGAATGCGGCTCGCACCGTCCACCTGGATAAAGTCGAGGGTCCGCCCGACGATACGTGGATGGGTCACTCGGTCGGCCGCTGGGAGGGCGACACACTGGTGGTCGACGTGACCCAGTTCAACGACAAGACCTGGTTCGATAGAGCCGGGAATTTCCACAGCGACGCCCTGCATGTCGTTGAACGCTTCACCCCGATCTCGGCCGATGCCTTCCGTTACGAAGTGACCATCGAAGATCCGAAGGTCTTCACGGCGCCCTGGAAAATCGCGATGCCCATCTATCGCCGTTTGGAGCAGAATATTCAGCTGCTCGATTATCAATGTATCGAGTTTGCGGAAGAGTTCTTGTATGGAAATCTCCGCAAGCCGCAACTGGTCAAGCATTGGGAAGGCGAGACGATCGCCATCGACATCAAGCGCAAGATTCCACCCGGCGATCGCCTGTATGAGTGGTTTGGCAAGTAAACGCGGGAGGCTGCATTTATGAGAACGAAGCTCACCCTTGTTATCGTCGGCCTGTTCCTCGCGGGCGGCGCGGCGTCGCTGCGCGCGCATCACGCATTTGCGGCCGAATTCGACTCGGCCAAGCCGGTCAAGTTCAAGGGCACGGTCACGAAGATGGAATGGCTCAATCCCCACGTCTGGCTACACATCGACGTGAAAGAGCCCAACGGCTCGGTGGCGAATTGGGCGTTCGAAGCCGGCACGCCGAACGTACTGTTCCGGCGCGGTTTTACAAAGGGATCGCTGCTGCCTGGCACCGAGGTCGTCGTCGACGGGTATCAGGCGAAGGACGGCACGAAAAGGGCAAACGGCAGGGATCTCACGTTCCCCGACGGACGCAAGCTGTTCCTCGGATCGTCCGGCACCGGAGCCCCGTACGAACTGACGCCCGACAACCAGAAGGTGCCGCCTGGGAAATAGCTGATACCGCTCTTTCTCCGCCAACTCATCGGGCGCCGGCCCGATCGCGCGCGTCGGGCCAGCCTTCGCGGCACGCGAGCGCGTACAGCGCCGCTGGTGTTTGCTCGACGATCGGTCCTTTGCTGCCTCTCAAGATGACGGGGTAGTCGTCGAGCGTCGGCGGCGCGTAGTCATTTGCAGTCACAAAATTGGCGGGTTCCAGGGTCTCTGCGTCGATCGTCGTTTCAGCCGCCGTCAGTCATCCTGGGCGTTGCCATGGCGAGGCGATGGCTCT
>QHWL01000555.1:0-1005 GCA_003222555.1 Acidobacteriota bacterium
CTATTGGAAACATCTGGGCGTTTCCGACGCCGAGCTGCAAGAGCTGATTGACGCTGTCGTCGTGCCAGAGACGTGGTTCTTCCGCGACCGCGAATCGTTCCTGGCGCTCGCGCGTCTGGTGCGTGAGGAATGGCTGCGATCTCCCTGGGCCGGCGTGTTGCGCCTCTTGAGCCTCCCATGCTCCACCGGCGAAGAGCCGTATTCGATGGCGATGGCGCTGCTCGAGGCCGCCGTCCCGGCCGACCGCTTTCGCATCGACGCGTTGGACATCAGCACGCGCGCCCTGGCGCAGGCCGGGCGCGCGGTGTACGGAAGGAATTCCTTTCGTGGCGACGAGCTGGGGTTCCGCGATCGACACTTTGAGACGGCGGCGCAGAATTATCGGGTGAGCGAGACCGTCCGCCAACGGGTCCGCCTTCAACAGGGAAATTTGTTCGCCGCCGTTTTTCTACCGTCTACGACGTGATCTTTTGTCGAAACGTGCTGATTTATTTCGACCGCGCCACCCAAGACCGCGCCATCGGCGTGCTGACGCGGCTGCTGAAGGCGAAGGGGGTGTTGTTTGTTGCCCCCGCGGAGACCGCTCTGCCCTCGGCGCACGGCTTCGTCTCGACGAACATGCCACTGGCCTTCGCGTTTCGGAGAGCTGCTGCGGTGCCGCCCAAACCCCAGAAGGCCCCAGACCCCGTCGAGCGGCCTTCGGCGCGGCGTCCCCTGACGAAGACGGGTCCCCCGCTTCACCGCGCCCCTTCCGCGGCGCCGGCCGCCACGTCGCCGACGCGTCTCGCGGCGGAGAAGTCGTCCGACATCAACGAGGCCCTGAGGCTCGCCGATCAAGGACACTTCGTCGAAGCGGCGACCTGCTGTGCGGAGCATCTGCGCCGACACGGCCCTTCAGGAACGGCGTTCTATCTCATGGGCCTCGGGCGCGACGCGACCGGGAATCAGCTCGAGGCCGTCAGCTACTACCGGAAGGCGCTTTATCTCGAGCCCAATCACGGCGAG
>QHWL01000555.1:1205-1618 GCA_003222555.1 Acidobacteriota bacterium
CAGCATGTTCACTGCCGCAACTGTCCGGTGTACTCCGCTGGCGCCGCCGAGCTGCTCAACGGCGATCTCCCCGCCAACTATCTCGCCGAGTGGACGAGTCATTTCGCAGAGCCGAAGCGGGCCGAGGAAGTCGGGACGCGGTCGATTGTGATCTTTCGAGTCGCTTCCGAGTGGCTCGCGTTACCGACGTCTGTGGTCATGGAAGTCGCCAATTTGCTGCCCGTTCACTCCCTGCCGCACCAACAAAGCGGTGCCGTGCTCGGCCTGGCCAGCGTACGCGGGGAACTGCTGGTCTGTGTGTCGCTCGGTCAGGTCGTCGGTGTGGAACCGCTCGCGGCGGCGAGCGGCGATCGCCGGGGGACGGTGTACCGGCGACTGCTGGTGATCCGACGCGAGGATGTTCGTGTGGTCTG
>QHWL01000555.1:1777-6407 GCA_003222555.1 Acidobacteriota bacterium
AACTCTTCTTTTACTCGCTCAAGCGGAGTCTCGGATGAGCAAGATCGATCTCAGTCAGTTTTCGATGCTCGATCTTTTCCGCGTGGAAGCCGAGACGCAGGCACAGGTGCTCACCTCGGGCTTGCTGGCGCTCGAACGCGACCACACGCTGGCGGACCAGCTCGAGGCATGCATGCGCGCGGCCCACTCGCTCAAAGGCGCGGCACGCATCGTCGGCCTCGCCGTCGGAGTGCGTGTGGCCCATGCCATGGAAGACTGCTTCGTCGCGGCGCAAGGAGGCCGGTTGGTGCTCGGGCACACGCACATCGACCTGCTCCTTGAGGCCACGGACCTGCTGGCGCGCATCGCCCATACGTTGGAGGCGGACCTCGGCCAGTGGGAAAACGAAAAGAAATCCGACGTCGACGTGTGCCTGACCTCACTCGGCGGCATTCTCACGGGAGATGAGCTGGTGCAGGCGGATGACAAGCTGGCAGCCGCGCCGCCGGCATCTGCGTCGCCGGCACCCGCGCCGTCTGCACCCGCGCCGCCGGCACCGACGGAAGCGCCACGCGCCGAGCCCGTCGAGCCACGACCTGAGGGCGTGTCTCGCGCCCGGCGCGCGTCGGACCGGGTGCTGCGCGTCACGGCGGACAACCTCAATCGCCTCCTGAGCCTCGCGGGGGAGTCGCTGGTCGAATCGCGCTGGGTCAAGCCATTCGCCGAATCGATTCTGCGCCTCAAGCGGCTGCACCACCACCTGGGCAAGACGCTCGAAAGCGTGCGCGATGCCTCGTCGGGACGGCTCCTGGATGATGAGATGCAGGCGGCGCTCGCCGAGGCGCAGCGCCAGGTCGCGGAGTGCGAGCAACTCCTGGCCCTGCGTCTCGTCGAGCTCGAGATGTTCGATCGACGCAGCATCAATCTTGCGCATCGGCTCTACGACGAGGCGCTGGCGTGCCGCATGAGGCCGTTTGCGGACGGCGTCGAGGGTCTTCCGCGCATGGTCCGTGATCTCGCGCACTCGCTCGGGCGGGAAGTCAAACTGGAAATCGTCGGCGGCGCCACACAAGTGGACCGCGACATTCTGGCGAAACTCGACGCGCCGCTGGGGCATCTGTTGCGCAACGCGCTCGATCACGGTATCGAGTCGCCGGACGCGCGCCGAGCGGCGGGCAAACCCACCGAGGGCCTCGTGCGGATCGAAGCGCGTCACAGCGCCGGCGCGCTGCACATCATCGTCTCAGACGATGGATGCGGTATCGATCTGGAGAACGTGCGCGAAGCCGTGGTCGCGCGGCACCTCACCACGCGCGAAGCTTCCCGCGCGATGAGTGAAGCCGAGTTGCTGGAGTTCCTGTTCCTGCCCGGCTTTTCGATGAAGGGCACCGTCACCGACGTATCGGGCCGCGGCGTGGGCCTCGATGCCGTGCAGGACATGGTCAGGCAGGTGCGCGGGACGGTTCGAGTGTCGTCCCAGCCCGGCAAGGGGACGCGGTTCCAGCTGCAATTGCCGGTGACGCTCTCCGTCGTTCGCACGTTGCTGGCCGAGATCGCCGGGGAACCTTACGCCTTTCCTCTCGCCTACATCGTTCGAACGCTCAAGCTCTCGAAGGAGAAGATTGCGCTGCTCGAAGGCCGTCAGCATTTCGAGTTCGACGGGCGGCACATCGGGCTCGTCACCGCTCGCCAGGTTCTGTCGGCCGATTCCGTGGCCGCGGTGGGGGACGAGCTGCCCGTCATTGTCGTTGGCGACCAGAACCACACCTATGGCCTGGTCGTTGATCGTTTCCTTGGCGAGCGCGAACTGGTGGTACAGCCGCTCGACGCACAGCTCGGCAAGATCAAGGCTGGCGCGCTCATGGAAGACGGATCGCCCGTGTTGATTGTGGACGCGGAAGACATGATCCGATCGATGGACAAGCTGGTGTCTGGTGGCCGTCTCGCCACGGTGCCGTGGGGGTCCTCCGGCGCCAACGAGACGAGGCGCAAGCGGGTGCTCGTCGTGGACGACTCGCTGACCGTGCGCGAGCTCGAGCGCAAACTGATCGGCAACGCCGGCTACGACGTCGAAGTGGCAGTCGATGGCATGGACGGGTGGAACGCGATACGCACCGGGCACTTCAATCTCGTCGTCACCGATATCGACATGCCGCGCATGGACGGCATCGAGCTGGTCACGCTGATTAACAAGGACGCCAACCTGAGGTCGGTGCCGGTCATGATTGTTTCCTACAAGGACCGCGACGAAGATCGCCAGCGCGGGCTCGAAGCTGGCGCGGCCTATTACTTGACCAAGGGCAGCTTTCATGACGAGACGCTGCTTCAAGCGGTCGTGGATTTGATCGGCGAGCCCGAGGCGTGAGAATCGGCATCGTCAACGACTTGCCCGCGATCAGCGAGCTTTTGCGGCGCATCGTGGGCCTGACCCCGAGGCATCAGGTCATCTGGATGGCTGGGAGCGGCGCCGAAGCCATTGAGCTTTGCGTCAAGCAGACGCCCGACCTGGTCTTGATGGACCTGGTCATGCCCGGCATGAACGGCGCGGAAACCACTCAGCGCATCATGGCCAGTACCCCATGCGCGATCCTGCTCGTGACGGCAAGCGTGCGCGACAACGCCGGCCTTGTCCTTGACGCGTTAAGTCACGGCGCGATCGACGCGGTTGACATCCCCGCGATGCGCGGAGGCGATCTACGGAAGGACGCGGGACCGTTCTTGAGCAAGATCGACATCATGTCCCGGCTCATCGGTGAGAAGCCCGGCCGTCGCAACGCCGGTGCACGCCCGGAGCGCGCACCGCGGGCGCTCCGTTCCAATCAATTGATCGCGATCGGTTCGTCCGCAGGCGGCCCCGCCGTGCTGTCGACGATCCTCGGTGGTCTGCCGAAAGAGTTGCCCGCCGCCATTGTGGTCGTTCAACACGTGGCTGAAGAGTTCGTCTCCGGCATGGCGGATTGGTTGGGTCAGGAGTCGGCGCTTCCCGTGCGGGTGGCCGAAGAAGGAGACTGCCCGACGATTGGCTGCGTTCTTCTCGCGGGCACGAGCAACCATTTGGTGCTGAAAACGGCGGAGTGCCTCGGGTACACGACCGAACCGAGCGACCACGTACACCGTCCTTCGGTGGATGTCTTTTTTCAGAGCGTCTGCCGGCTTTGGCGCGGCGACGTGGTAGGCGTTCTGCTGACCGGCATGGGACGGGATGGTGCGCTCGGCCTGAAGGCGCTGCGCGACCGAGGCCACCACACCATCGCGCAGGACGAGGCGACGAGCGCCGTCTATGGTATGCCCAAAGCTGCCGCGACGCTTGACGCCGCAGTGGACATCTTGCCGGTGGAGCGCATCGCCTCCAGGCTCGTGGATGTTCTGGCGGGTAAAGCTGATGGCTGACGACACGGTAATCGGTGACTCTGACGCTCCTGAGACGCTTACGGCGCCGCTAGCAGACCGATGCGTGTGTATGGTGCTGCTGGTCGACGACCAGGCGATGGTCGCTGAGACCGTCCGACGCATGCTGGCCGACCAGCGCGACGTGAATTTCCATTATTGCGACAGTCCGGCAGAAGCGATCGGCACTGCCGAGCGCATCAAGCCGACGGTCATTCTCCAGGATCTGATCATGCCGGGTGTGGACGGCCTCACCCTGGTGAGGAAGTATCGCGCGAGTCCAGCGACGAAGGACCTTCCAATCATCGTCCTCTCGACCAAGGAGGATGCGGCGGTCAAAAGTGAGGCGTTCGCCGCCGGCGCGAACGACTATCTGGTCAAGCTCCCCGACAAGATCGAGTTGGTCGCGCGCATCCGGCTTCATTCGAATGCTTATGCGAATCAACTTCAGCGGGATGAAGCGTACCGCGCGCTCCGCGAGAGCCAGCGGCAACTGCTCCTCAGTAACGCTACGCTCCTGTCGCTCAACCAGAAGCTCGAGGACGCGTTGTCGAAGGTGAAACAATTGAGCGGACTGGTGCCGATCTGTAGCTACTGCAAGCGCATCCGCACCGATGAGAACTACTGGGAACAGGTCGACCGCTTCGTCGCGGAGCACTCCGAGGTGCGGTTCAGTCACGGCATCTGCCCGTCGTGCTACAAAACGTTTCTTGCCGAGTATGAGGCGGGTACGTAGTGCCGGGAGGCAATTTACAATTTACAATTATGAATTTACAAAGAGATGCCGGTCCGTCCCTTGGTAAATTGTAAATTGTAAATTGTAAATTGCGATGAGCGAGTCTACGCCGTGACGTGCCGCGAGCGCGCGAGCAGGGCCTTCACGCGGGCGGCGAGGCGTCGGGGTTCGACCGGCTTGAGAATATAGTCGTCGGCGCCCGCGGCGAGCCCTTCGGCCTCGGTGTCGACGCTCGCTTCGGACGTCAACATCAGGACGCGAATGTTCGCCGTCCGGGAATCGCGTCGAAGCGCCTTCACCATCTCCACTCCACTCATCCCCGGCATGTTGACGTCGCTGACAATGACGTCCGGGCTCTCCCGGAGCGCCGTCTCGAGACCCAGGCGGCCATCTTCAGCGACGATCACATCAAAGCCTTCGAGCTCCAAAAAGTATTTCCCCACACTCAGGATCGTTGCGTTGTCTTCGACCACGAGCACTCGTCGGCGAGTCGCGTCCTGTGCCGGTGCCTCGACGGTGTCGGCTGTC
>QHWL01000556.1:0-2907 GCA_003222555.1 Acidobacteriota bacterium
CGCGTATCCTCGAGTCCAGGGGCGATCGTGGACGTGGCGCCGCCGAGAGCGGACCTCAGTTGATCCTCTTCCCCGGGCTGCCACAGACGATCTCCGTTCCTGTCGAGCCAAGAGTAGCGCCGCTGCCACACGGGCGGATTCGGATTGACAGTCATGCTCAGCTCGGCGCCGGGATTCCACCAGTAGCGGCCGTAGTTACCCTTGAGTATCGTCTTGCCGTCGCCTGACAGGTCGAAGGTGGCACCAATCCGTGGCGCTGCTGTGTTCCAGATGTTCAGGGCATCGACGGCGGGATACGTCGTCGTCGCGGGATTGAATCGACCCGCCTGATGGACCTGCTCTGGCAGGAAGTTCCGGTACCGGTCGAACCTGAGCCCGACATTGAGGCTGAGCCGCTTCGTCACGCGCCAGGTGTCGGTCGCGTACGTGCCGTAAGTCCACAGGCCATTCACCGACTGGGTCGGATTGCCCAGCAGGTACACCTCGATCGGCGCGCCGTTGCTCAGAATGTGGACGACATCTCCCCAGGATCCGGCCGGATCGCCCTGCGCCGTAATGTCTCGGAAAATCTCCCAGCCGACCTTGAAGTTGTGATCGCCGAGCCATCCGTGCCTGAAGTAGCTGACGGACCCGAGCAACTGATTGCGCCGGATGTCGAGCTCGCGAATGCGCGACGCGCCGGACACGCGGTTGTTCCCAAGATCCTCGTAGCGCGGCGCGGAGGTGTAATTCGTATCGGGCCAGTCGAATCCATATTGGCCGGTGCGGATCTCGAAGAACAGCGAGTCCCTCAGTACCGTGTCCCACCCGAGCTTGTACAACCGTGGATAGAGCCACTGATTGAACGAAGCATCCTCGGACGAGTAAATCCCTGTCGAGGGGTTGATGCTTGGTATTGCGCGACACGTACGCGGTCAGCTTGTTGTTTCTCGAGAGCGTGTAGGTGCCCTTGCCCGTGTAGGACGTGAGGCGGGTGACGAAGGGCGCGATCTGGAAGTTCGTGACGCGGGCTTCGGTTTCCAGGTCGCGCGCCGCCCCGTACCACCAGAGGCGATCCTTCACCACGTAGCCGCCGACGTCCGCGCCGATGTCGCGAAACTTGTGAAGCCGGTTCACGTCGCGCGGAGCGAGCCCGCCGCCGCCGGTGATGCCGCGCGCGATCTGCCGGTCGTCGATGTTGAACGACTGCCAGCGCTCCCTCTCGTAGTGGGCCGTCCCCGAGCCGTGATACGTGTTGCCGCCCGACTTGCTGATGAAGATCATCTGGATGCCGGGTACGGCCATCTCCGCGGTGTGCGCCGCTGCATTCACCGCAATCTCGTCGAACGATCCCATGTCCACGTAATTGCCGAACCGTTCGGTGCCCTGCGTGGAGTTGATGCCTTCGACCATCGGCCGGTTCTGACCCGTGGTGCCGTAGGCGTAATAATTCGACTGCGATCCCGAGGCGCTGCCGCCGACGTCGACGCGGGTCAGCTTCAGTGCCGGCGTTTCCGACAGCACCGCCCAGTAGTCGCGGCTTCCGTTCGGGACGCTCGCCAGCGTCGCGGCGTCGAAGGTCGTCGTGATCTTCGTGGACGCCACGTCGACGACCGGCGACGCTCCTGTCACCGTGACGTTCTCCTGGACGCCACCCACGCTCATTTGGATGTTGACCGTCGCGGTGAAGCCGAGACCGACACGGATCTCCGTGCGGTTCACCGGCGTGAAGCCGTCGAGCGTGAAGACGATGGTGTAGTCGCCGGGTGGCACGGCGGCGACTCGATAGGCTCCTTCCTCGTTCGTCGTGACGACGCGGGTGCCCATCATCGCCGGGCCGTTGATCGTTACGGTGACGCCGGGCAGGACGGCGTCGGTGTGGTCGGTAACTCTGCCATCGATCGCCCCCATGGTCGCGCTCACGGTCTGCGCGGCCGCCACGCCGACCGTCAGGTGGCCTACGAGAAGCACTGCTGCCACACACCGTCGCATTGTCCCCTCCTCGCGTGTCCCGAAAGATCGCGCCACGTGATGCTGGGCCCAAGGTTGGGCGTCATGACGCAGACGAGCCGGCACAAACTCGAAATTATACAACCGCCATGGTCTTCTATCCGCCTTCGCGGAGACGCTCCAGCTGGTTTGAATCCAGCCTTGCGGAGCCATTCCTTCAGAAGACCGTCGTGGCCTTCACAAAGAGCGTGTTGCCCTGCGTGGACTGCTGGCCGAACGCGGCAGTGCCTCGCTGGTACGCGAACTGGATCGTCCCAAACGGGGGCTGATACCGGTACACAAACACGACCTGGACATTATTCCGATCGATGGCGGAGTTGGTCTGCAGGAACAGTCGCACGAAGAGATCTTTCGTGAAGAACTGATTCGTCCGAACCACGTGGATCCACGTGCTCTGCCCCTGAGGGTCTGGGGTGAGCTCCAGACGCTGGAGCGAATACTCGGTCGAAAGCTCGGAAGTCACCTTGTAACGCGCCAACGCGGTCCACAAAAGATAATCCGCATCGAAGTTGCGGCCCACTTGCAGGCCAGTTGTGATCGACTGATACTGTCGTGTGTTGTACCCGAGATCGAAGCCAACCTGCCGATTCCTGAAGTCCTTCTCGAAGCGCTTGAACTCCTCCGTCCATGAGACCTTGGTATTGAGCCGATTGCGGAACTCCACGGCCACCGACTCGTCGACTTTCCAGCTCCTCAGCACGCCCGTTTGGCCCCAGTAGATGTTGTAGTTCGACTCGTGATGGATCTGTTCGAACGCGCCTTTTCGAATCCAGAGGATTTTGGTGGCATGCGAGTCGATTTCCCGCCGGTCGTCGTCGACGATCTGCCCGACGACGTTCAAGTTGTCGGCTACGCGATCGCCCAGGTGACCGTAGCGGACGTGGAAGTGCGCGGTCGATGAATCGTAGGAGGGCCGGA
>QHWL01000556.1:2919-5784 GCA_003222555.1 Acidobacteriota bacterium
GACGTAGCTCTTCACCACCTGCGCCGTCATGCTGAACGTTCGGCTGAAGAACAGATTGGCATCCGCGCTGAAACTGCCCTGGTCCGTGCGCTCGAATCGCCGATTGGCTCCCATGACCGCGATCGTCGACCGGCCGAAGATGTCGCGCTGCATGCGGCCAATCGTGTAGGCCGCCGGTCGGTCCGCTCCGACCGGGATGGATCGCGCCGAGATGAGGGCCATCGTCCAAGGTCCCTGCTTGCCGAGGAGCTGGCCGCCCGCCGTGATGTCCGCAATCCGGCGCGAATAGAACGTGCGGAAGCGCTGGTTGAACTGCTCCTGACCTTCGAGAAAGAACTGCCGCTTCTCAGGAAGGGAGAGCTCGAAGCGTGTCAAGTTGACCTGTTCCTGATCGGCTTCGATGGTCGCGAAGTCAGGGAACAGCGTGCCGTACACTGCCGTGGTCGGAGTGAGGGCGTAGCGGGCGTCGATGCCCGCCTCCCAGTCCGGTGCCACACGATCCTGCAGTCGCGTCAGGCCGTACGGCACGACTTGGACCCGGTCGAGGGGTGGCTGCACGCTGAGCGACGTCAGGTGACCGGCCTGCGAGACTCGCCATTGATTGTCGAGCGGACCGCTCCAGAAACTCAGCTCCAGGGTTCGGCGACGACTGCGGCCGAAGTTGATGCCCCATGTCTGACTGTCTCCCGAGACGTACCTGACTGACGACAGGGGGATGCTGAACTCCGCCGACCACCCATAATCTGTCCGCTTGGCTGCGGACTGCCACGGGGCGTCCCAGCTCGAGTCTGCGCTGCGTCCGTCGTCCGCGATGCGTCCGTCAGCCTGAGTCCCCAAAGCGTTGGTGATGAAGTAGTAGCCGGACCGTCGATCGTTGGTGGTATCCACGACCACCACCACGGCGTCGTCGCGCAGCAAATCGGCATCGCGCTGGGTGAGCTGCGCGGTGACTGGCTCGGCATCCCACGCGCGGAATGCCACGTAAAGGTGGCCGGCGTCGTAAAGCACGAGCGCTTCAGTCCGTGCATCGGAACGGTCGCCGCGTTGTGGCTCGTATTGAACGAAGCTCGTCGCCGTCGTGGCGCCCTCCCACTCGGCATCACCAACCTCGCCGTCGATGAGTGGCGGCTTCGCGACACGCACGGCTTTCATTTCGAACGACGCCGGAGGCGAGACGCCCGCCGTCTGTGCGCTTGAAGTGGCGTTCGGGAACAAGGTCCCGATGATGATTCCTGCGGCCGCGCGGCGAACGTGCCGCCGGCCTAGAGGCGGCCCTGATCCCAGGCTCCACACTGGGATCAGAATCGCCATGCGTACTGCAGCTTGACGAGGAGTTGATTCGACTCGAGCTGCCACCGATCGACGATCGAGCGAACGTTATGGTTGTAGACCACGAACAGATCCGCAACCGGCCGGAACGTCCAGCGTAGCCGAGTATTGGTGCCTACCGATCCGCTTGTCGTGTCGTACTGCACGTAGCTCGCTATTGAGAGGTCCGGCGACAGGTTGACGCGGAGGCGGTTGCCGATGAGCGTTTGCGTGAACCGGCCGCCCGCGAGGCGCCCGACGTCACGCTCCCCCGAAAACTCCACCGTGAAGAGCGACGTGGGGTTCCAGGCGCCGGTCCACAGGACCTGGTCGAGCTTGCCGTCATAATAACCGCCGAACCACCACGTGAGCTGCGTGTAAAAGCGGCGCTTCTGAGCGGTGCCGGCCTCGAGGCGGTATTGCCGCCACCGGTACGACCCGGGCGGCACGACGACGCCAGAAATCTCGAACGGCGTGACGAGTCGTTCACCGGTGGGGTTGACGTTGAACTCCACGCGGTCTCCGCTGCGAAACCTCCAGTTGATCGGTGCCATGAAAATGCGATAGCTCTCCCAGCGTCCGGAGAGATCCGTCGCCACGAACGGCAGAAACTCGTGCGTCAACTGCTGGAGAGGTCCGCTCGACAGCCGGGTCCGGTTGGTCGCCCGCAGGTTCACCAGTTGTACCGCGCGGCGCGGCACAAATCCCAGCGACGGGTCGAAATCCCGGCCGATGCGCTTGTAGTTGACGTTCACATCCCACAAGTCGTTCGGGTACTCGATCCTGAACCCATGAGCGGTGGAATCGGTTCCGAGGCCGTCTCGCCCTGTCGCGAGACCCCACACGCCCACGGAGAAATTCTTGTCCCCGCGAAAGCGGGAAGTCGCGTACGTGAGGTCGGCCCCGGCCAGCCAGCTTCCGCTGCGGCCGAGTGGATCACCAACGGTCGCGATCGCCCCCACTGAGGATTCCTGCCAGATATTCTGCTTCACGCGACCCACTGCCATCAGTGCTGCATTCCCGACGACGTTCGGCTTGTCGTTCGTACCGACGATCGCACCCCCAACGTTTGTATCACCGACACGGCCGTTGATCTTGCCGCCGGCGATGATGGGCACTTCGATGCCCTCGACGAGACCCACGCGCCGGCTGAAAAACGGAATAACGTCCGGGCTCTGGTCGGGCCCGACCCGGCTCAGTCCAGGCCCGAACGAAAAGATGTCGGCGCCCTCGAGAAAAAAAGTGCGCTTCTCGGGGAAGAACAGCGGAAAGCGCGTGAGGTTGGTGCGCCGCGTGTCGACCTCCGTTTCCGCGAAATCGGTGTTGACCGTGGCCGATGCGAGGACGTTCGCGCCGAGCCGCTGGGTGACGTCGAGGCTCGGCTGAAAGTCGCCCGTGGCAGACGCCGAGGGGGCCGGAATGCCGCCGCCGGTTGTGACCGCGGGGCGCACGGTCAACCCGAGGCCCAGCGCGAATTCTGGCAGTCCGGTGAGCAGACCGGCACGGCTGGTCTGCGTGACCTGGTACTGGCGCGCCGCGGACGCCCAACGGTCGGTT
>QHWL01000569.1:0-2427 GCA_003222555.1 Acidobacteriota bacterium
CAGAGCACACCGAGAAATCCTTGGGCATTCTTTCTCTGCGCCCTCCGCGGCCTCCCGCCTCCGATCGGCGTAGTTTCCGAGCTTCGGCGAGGCTCGCCGAAGCGCCTCGGGCGAAGGCGACTGCGCTGAACGTAATTTGTTCACAATCTCTTACGCGGATCGCTTCCGGCGCGACACGGCGGCGTGCCGCGACCGTGCCGCCGTCTTGCCGCGCGACGGTTTGACGCGGCGGACAGGCATCGACCGAACCTTCGACGATCCGCGCGGCGGCGCCAACCGAAACTCGCCTGCGCCCTTGACCCCCGACAGCAAATCGAGAATCGAACGCAGCCCGCGCTTGACGGCGGTCAAACGCTCGCGCGCGTTCTGCCCGATGAGCTCGTCCAGCGGCGCGCCGGACGCCACCGGCGTGCCCTCTTCCTCGAGCCGCCGTCGGGCACCGGCCAGCGTCAGCCCTTCCACAAGCAGCAGGTGCTTGATCCGCGCGACCTGCTCGACGTCTGCGCGGCGGTACACCCGCGGTGTGCCGGCCGTTTTCGCGACCCCCAGCGCCGGGAACTCCGCTTCCCACGAGCGCAGCACGTAGGGCTGCACCTTGACCAGATCGCAGACCTCCGCCGCCTTGAACAGCGCGCGCTTGGGAACGTCGATTTGAGCGAAACCGTCGGCCATGGTGGCGAAATCGGATTGAAAATTATAGCGCATCGGCGGGTGCGGGAGTCACATCCGGAAGCCCGACCGCGCACTCGGTCGAGCCTTCCACCACCGCCGTGCCGCCACCATCGACCAGACCGCCTCGACGAGCCCGAACGGCCAGGCGCCCTGGAGGAACCCGTAGACCGATCCCAGCACGCACGCCACGGCAAACGCCAGAATGAACCAGGGGCTGCAATCCTCGAAGGCGTAGCACACGAGCATCGCGGTTACCGCAAACAATCCGAACAGCGTGAGACCGTCCATGCGTAAAGGTCGTCGAGGCGGCTGGTAGGATTATGCACGCTGATCGTGGAACGGCACGATCTGCACGACGGCGTCACGAACTGAGTTGAGAAATCTCGAGATCGTAGAACCGCGCCACAGCAGCTCCCAACGGGAACGGGCACTTTGCCCGAAGATCACGTGTGTAATCCCTTCCCGCTGCGCGAACGCGATCAAGCCATCGGCAGGCCGCTCCGCCTTCACGGTCACCACCGTCGCGCCCAGGCTCTCGGCGAGCTTGATGTTCCGCTGCAACGCATCCGAGTCGCATGGGGCGAGGCGTCCCCGCCGCGCTTGCGGCGTCGCGACGTAGACCGCATACCATTTCGCGCCGAGCCGGCCGGCAGTTCGCTCACCGTTCCGAATGACGCGCGGAGCGAGCACATTCGAGCTCATGCACACCATCACGCGTTCGGGGATCAGCGCCGGCTCGAGCCTTTCGTGCGCGCAGTCGGTCGCCGCTTTTTCGCCGGTTCGGGCTCTCCTGCGATCCTCGAGCCTCGTCAGGAGCGCGTCGATGTGACTCAGAGGCTCGGCCATCTCAGGAGCTCACTAGATGTGGTCTGGTTGAGGCGCGTCCCGCACCTGCCGAATCTGCTGAAGCAACCGTTCGATCGCGTCCTTCCGCCGGGTGCCGGCCATCTCTTTCTCCATGCCGGCCAGCGCCGCCGAGACGACGTTCCGGTGGTGAACATCGGGCCCGACGGCTTTGACGGCTTCGAGCCACAGTCGATGGATCCGCTCGATGTCTTCGGGCCCGAGGGCTGGCGCGTGCGCGCCGAGCGTGAACCGCTGCGCGTCCCCGTGCGTCGAGTACACGACGAGACGGGTGCAGAGATCGGAATCGTGCGGCGTGCGATCCCACGCCTCGCCCAGGAAGCGTGCCTGATCGGCGGCGGTCATCTTCGCCGACTCGCCGACGACGATCTCGCGAGCGTGCAGACGGATCGCCGTCTGCGCCACCGCATCGTAAACGTTCGCCGATGGCACGACGAGTAGTTTCACCGTGCGGCCGTGTCGCTCGGCGACCGCCACGACGCGGGTGAAGAGAATCTGCTCGTAATCCGTAAACAGCTCTTCGTGCTCGATGTCGTGCATGCCCGCATCCGGGCCGGTCAGGAGACGAATCGTGAGCACGACGATGTCGCGTTGGTCCGTGTCGGTTTCCTGGACAACGCGATCGAGGTGCGCCAGCGTGTTGTAGTCGCGGACCGGGACCAGGGTGGAGCCGGGACGCGCATGAAGCTGCTCGAGGCCCACTTCCGCTTCGCGCAGAAGTTGAAATTGATCGGTATGCTCGTCGTGTGCGGCACGCCGGCGCCCCGCGGTGACCCGCTCGGACGTCACGAACACACCGTAAAGGACGAGGGTGAAGGCCACGCCGGAGATGGTGGCGGTCTCTTTCGTGAAGAGATTGATGACCGCCGCCGCAAACAGCACCAGGGTGAT
>QHWL01000569.1:2476-6942 GCA_003222555.1 Acidobacteriota bacterium
GGGGCCTCGGGCTCCTTGTAACGCAGCACGAACATCGCGAGCGACTTGAACGCGAAACTCCACACGACGCCGAATGCATAGGCTTCACCGAGGACGTATACATCTCCCCTGCTCAACACGATGGTCAGCAGCTGAAGCAGGACCACCAGGTTGATGAGCCGATACGTCGTTCCGTACTTGGCGTGCGGTTTCCGGAACCATTCCGTCAGCACCCCATCTTCCGATACGCGGTTGAGGACGCCGTTCGATCCGACGACGGCCGTGTTCACCGCGCCAGCCAGCATCAGGAAGCCGACGATCACGACGAACGCTTGAAACAGGAGCCGAAGCGAGAGCGGCCCGGCGACGTTCATGGCAAGACCGGAAATCAAGTTGTCGTAAAACTTCGGTCGGACGCTGTCGGGAATAATGGCCGTCGCGAAGAAGCTGACCAGGGAGGTGAACAGCAAGCTGTAGACGAAGATCACCAGGCCCGTCCGCTGCAGGTTCTTCACCTTCGGATGCTCGATTTCGCGATAGACCTGCGCCAGCGATTCCTCGCCGCTCATCGCGAGAATGGAGTGACCGAAGCCGACGAGGATCGCAATCGCGGTGAATCTGGGCCAGATCGTCCCTCGCAGCCACCCAAGCGCATCGTCGGAGAAGCGCAGATTGCTCAGGGTCGGCGCCGGCGGCAACTGTCCCCCACCCCGCCACAGCAGCGTCAGTGCGCACCAGGCGATCATGAGGACCACCATCACGGTGGTCACCACCATGATCCGCATCGCATCCTCGCTCGACTCGTGAATGCCCTGGGTGTTGCGCCACCAGAAATAGACGGTGATGAGCACCGCGACAAACGCCGCTGTTGCGCCGACCGGCAGGCTGAGCGTGCTGCCGGACCGATGCAGCAAGTCGTTCAGCAGCCCGACGATGTATTGACCCGCCGAGACGCCACTGATCGGCCCCGTCAGGACGTAGTCGAAGAGCAGCGCCGAGACCGACAGCTTCGCAAGCGTGCCGCCCATCGCTTCCTTGACGACCCGGTACACGCCGCCGCGAACGAACATCGCGGAGCTTTCGATGTACACGGCGCGCACCGCGTACGAGAACAGCATGACGCCGAGGATGAACCAGGGCGCAGCCTTTCCCACCGCTTGCTCGACGATGCCTCCGACGTAGAACGCGGTCGACCCGAGATCGTTCAAGACGATCGCGGCCGCGCGCCAAAAGGAGATGAACGAAAGGAGTACGGTGGTGGCGACGACGACGCGGACGCGCCGGGCGCTGGAGAATTCTGCGGTGATCACGGCGCTTCACCTGCCGCGAGGCTTACAAGTGGTGCGCCAGGCGATCCACTATGAAGCTGGCTGCAAGCATCAACGCGACGATCGTTGCGATGAGCCACCACATATCGCGCTCGGGTTGTTGCTGCTCGTGTTCCGAGGCACGATCCACGTCGGGAGATTCGAAGTCGAAGGATCTGGCCGGTAACCCCATGCCTTCGAGCATAGAGACCGACGCCTAAAAGCCGGCCAAAGACTCCCTAAAAGGTAAAGCCGGCCAAAGACTCCCTAAAAGGTGCCTAAAAGCGGTGGTTCGCGGCCGGCGAGCGTCGATTGTACGTAGTGTCCGCCTGAAGGCGGTTTCAAAAATGTGGCACGGGGCTTCAGCCCCGCGGTCGCAGGCCTGAAGTGTCTGTGAAGAAACCGTTAACCGCCGAGACCGCGGAAGGCGAAAGCGCTAAGAATTCTCGGCGTGCTCTGCGAGCTCTGCGTTCAAACGTCGCATTTTTTCACAGGCTCTGAAGGCCTGCGCCACTACAGGCTTGTGAGGACGGTCCTAATCGGCAGGATCGGTCACCACCCGGTAGCCGACCCAGGGCTCGCTGACGAGATAGCGTGGGTGAGAGGGATCGAGCTCGACTTTCTTGCGGAGCTGCGCCATCAACACCCAGAGGTGCTCGGACTGATTGACGGCGTTGGGACCCCAGATAGCCTTCAAGATGGCGCGATGCGTCATGACGCGATCGGGATTGCGCCCCAGAAACGACAGCAGCTCGAACTCCTTCGGCGTGAGACGAATTTCCTCGTCGCCGCGCAGAACGCGACGGCGATCGTAGTCGATGGTGAGATCCCCGAGCCGCACGCGGCCGACTTCGGGATCGGTCGGCGACATGACACGCCGGAGCGCCACCCGAATCCGCGCCAGCAGCTCTTCGGGACCAAACGGCTTGGTGACATAGTCGTCGGCGCCGAGGTCCAGCGCCGCGACCTTGTCGGCTTCGCTTCCTCGCGCGGAAAGGACGACGATCGGCACGGCCGAGTCCTCGCGGATCCGCCGGCAGACCTCGGTGCCCTCCACGTCGGGCAAGCCGAGATCCAGCACGATGAGATCGGGTGGTCGCTCCGAGGCGCTCTTCAACGCGTCGGCGCCCGTACCAGCGACGTCCACCTCGTACCCGCGCGATCGGAGGAGCGGCGTCACCGCGCGTTGAATCGACACTTCGTCGTCGACGAGCAGAATACGGGCGACCCGGTTCATGGTCCAGACTCGCACACGTCGGGCGCCCTGGTCTCTGCGGGCACCTCAATCGTGAACTGCGCGCCGCCGTCGGCGCGATTCTCCGCCCACACTCGTCCCTGCTCGGCCATCAGCAGACCCCGAGCAATCGAGAGTCCCATTCCTGTGCCCGACGCGCGTTGCTTCGCCTCGTCGCCCCGGTAGAACCGCTCGAACAGGTGCGCCAGATCCCTCGGCGCGATGCCTGGTCCGCGATCGCGGACCTTGACGACAAGGCCCTGGTCCGAGACGGCGAGGCTGACGCCAATAGGCGATCCCTCGGGCGTGTATTGAGCGGCATTCTCGAGCAGGTGAGCCAGGGCCGATGATGTGAGCCGGGGATCGACCCGCACGAGCGCGTCGGACTCGACCGAGACGTCGAAGGTCCGCTGCCCGAGCGCGTGCTGGATCTGGTCGCGCGCCGCTTCGAAGATTTCAGACGGGTGCACCCAGCGACGCTCGGTCGCCACCGCGCCGGCGTCAATGCGCGCCATCTCGAGTATGTTGTGAAACAGCCGCGTCAGCCGTTCGACCTCAGTGAGCGCCAGCTCGCTCTGTTCTCGCCGGTCGGCCTCGGTGAGCCACGACGCCTGAAGGTTGGTCGCGGCTACTCGAATCGCCGTGAGCGGCGTCTTCAGATCGTGACCAATCGAGGCCAGCAGCGCCGACTTGAGGGCTTCGCTCTGCTTCGCCAACTCGGCGGTCTTGCGCTCTTCGAGGAACTGCACGCGTTCGATGGCGATGGCCGCCACGCCGGCCACAGCGTCGAGCGCGCCGGGTTCGACCGGACGCCCCGCCGAAGCAAGCAGCCCTACCGGCTTTGTCCCGAGACGCAGAGGTACCAATCGTACCACCCGATCGTCGATCGTCATCGTCGCGTGTCCGCCATAGGTCCGGGCCCTGGCGTCGAATTCGAGCGCGTTCTCGGCGCCCGCCATCGCGAGCGACAATTGGCCGCGGTCGAGCGCCAGCGACGCCCCGGCTTCGAACACGTCCCAGTCGCCGGACCTGGGAAGGCAGATCGCCACATAGTCGAGGTCGAACCTGCGCGAAACGAATCGGGCCAGCATGCCAATCGCCTCTTTGCTCTCCGTCATCAACAGCACGTCGCGGCTGAGGTCGAAGAGCCGTGCCATCTCATCGCGCCGGTCGAGCGCTTCCTGAGCCCGCGCACGCACCGCCGACGACAAGTTGCTGGCGACGAGGCTGACGGCGAGCAGCGTGAAGAGCGCCACCCAGTTTTCAGGATCGGCAATCGTGAGCGTACCGACAGGCGGCAGGAAGAAAAAATTGAAGCACACCATCGCCGCCAGCGATGTGCTCACGGCAATCCACAGCTTCGACGTCGCGGCGACCACGAGCACGATGAGCAGGAAGGTCAGTGCGACGATGGTGCCGTTGGTGACGTGCAGCCAGCGGCCGTAGATGATGGTCACGGCCGCGACGCCTCCGAAGCCGACGCTAAGGCGGGGTAAGTCGCGCCGCAGGAAGCTTTTCACGACGAATCTCTGCCCCTCACCTGCTGTCGCAGGCGCGCGATCGCTTCGTCGCGTCGCGGACCCATCAGGTCCCTCTCGAGAGTGCCAAGCGCCGCCGCGACGACGTCGCGGTGGTGAATCGTCGGTCCCACGGCCTTGACGAGGACGACCCACAGCCGGTGGATGCGCTCAATGTCCTCGTGCGACAGGTCGCGTGAACCGCCGCACGGAGCCGTTCGCCGAGAGGACGACGAACCGCGTCGTCAGCGCGCGATCGTGAGGCGTCCGATCCCAGGCCTCACCCATGAGGTGCGCCTGATCTTCGGCCGACAAATTCGCCGATTCGCCCACCACGACGTCGCTGACCCGGAGCCGCACGGCCGCCTGCGCGACGGCGTCGAAGATGTTGGTCGCTGGAAGCACCAGCAGCTTGACGGTGCGGCCGTT
>QHWL01000570.1 GCA_003222555.1 Acidobacteriota bacterium
GACTTCGTGCACTTCAACGGCATGTCGGGCGAGTTCTACTATCCGGAAATCATGGCGCCCGGCGTCGCGCTGCTCGATTACGATAACGACGGCGACCTCGACGTCTACCTCGTGCAGGGACAGATGCTGGGCAGCAAGCCGCTCAGCCAGGCGGTGTTCCAACCGCACGCGCCGCTCAAGGATCGCCTGTTCCGGAACGACCTGGTCGTGAACGCCGACGGCACGCGGACGCTGCACTTCACCGACGTCACCGAGCAAAGCGGGATCAACATCCAGTCGTACGGCATGGGCGTGACGACAGGCGATTTCAACAACGACGGTTTTGTCGACATCTACCGCACCGGACTGGGCGGCAGCGTGATGCTCCGCAACAACGGCGACGGCACGTTTACCGATGTCACCAAGCAAACCGGCACCGGGAATCCCGGCGGATGGGGCGTCTCGGCCTCATTCGTCGACTACGACCGCGACGGCTGGCTCGATTTGTTCGTGGGCAACTATCTCAACTACAGCTTCGAAAACGACCTTCACTGCCTGAGCGTCGCGGGACAGCGCGACTACTGCCCTCCGAACAGTTACCGTGCGCAGCCCAGCCGCCTCTATCACAACCGCGGGGACGGCACGTTCGAGGATGTCACGGCCAAAGCCCTGGTCGGAGGTGCGTTCGGACCGGCGCTCGGCGTGTCGACGGCCGACTTCAACGGCGACGGGTGGATCGACATCTACGTCGCCAACGACGGACAGCCGAACCAGCTCTGGATCAACCAGCACAACGGCACGTTCAAGGAGACGGGGTTTCTGTCAGGCTCAGCGGTGAGTGGCGCCGGCAACGCTGAAGCGAGCATGGGGGTGGACGCCGGTGATTTCGACAACGACGGCGACGAAGACCTGTTCGTCACGAACTGGCTGGATCAAATGAATGTTCTCTATATGAATGACGGCTCGGGCAACTTCGAAGACCGGAGGGCCGCGTCTGGGCTCGGCCCGCCCAGCCTCGCGAAAACCGGGTTCGGGACCGCATGGTTCGATTTCGACAACGATGGCTGGCTGGATCTGTTCGTGGCGAATGGGGGAGTGGCGACGATCGAAGCGCTGGCGCGCGCGAAGGATCCGTTTCCACTGCGAATGACGCCGCAGTTGTACCGCAATCTCGGCAATGGACAGTTCGAGAATGTGTCCGCTCGCGCGGGGGCGGTGTTCAAGTTGGCGGAAGTGGGCCGCGGCGCGGCCTTCGGCGACATCGACAACGACGGTGACGTGGACGTTGTGATGGGCAACGCCGCCGGACGGACCCGGCTTCTGATAAATAATGTTGGCCACCGCAACCACTGGCTGGGACTGCGGCTCGTGGGAGCTCACACACCACGTGACATGCTCGGGGCGCGGGTCGAAGTGATCCGAAAAAATGGACCGGCGCTTTGGCGCCGTGCGCGATCCGACGGCAGCTATGCGTCCGCCAACGATCCTCGGGTACTCGTGGGCCTCGGCCAGGCGGCGGACGCGCCACGCGTCAAAGTCATCTGGCCGAGCGGCCGCGCCGAGGAGTGGCCCGAAGTGGCGATCGACAGGTGGACCGCGCTCAAGGAAGGCACCGCGCGGTGAGGCACAGAAATTGTCATCTGTGCCTCCGTGTCGCGTTTTTCTGGTTTGCCGTCATTGCCATCGGCTGCGGGTCACGCGAGAAATTGCTGCCTGTTTCGCTGCCGGATCTCTCTCGGGTGGACAAATCCGTGCAGGCGCAGGCACGCGAGCGCTACGCCGCATTGACGCGGAAGATGAACAGCTCCGTTGCTCCTGCCGATCTCGCCACGGCGTACGGCGAGCTCGGAATGGTTCTCCAGGCCGCCGAATACTACGATGCCGCCGAGCCGTGCTACCTCAACGCGCAGGCGCTCACGCCGAGCGAGATGCGCTGGCCGTACTATCTCGGACACCTGCACAAAAGCAGAGGAGAAATCGAGAAGGCCAAGGCGACGTTCACGCATGTTCTCAAGATGCGGCCGGACGACGTGGCGACGCTTGTGTGGCTCGGGCGCCTGTATCTCGACGAGGGCCGATTTGAAGATGCCGAGCCGCTGTTCACCAGAGCGCTCACGGTTGCGCCGCGCTCCGTGGCCGTGCTGGCCGGCTTGGGACGCGCGGCGCTTGCCAAACACGATTACGCCGGAGCCGTGAAGGATCTCGAGCAGGCGCTGGCCATCGATCCCGAGGCCGAGAGCCTCCACTCTCCGCTCGCGATGGCCTATCGCGGCCTCGGCGAACTGGACAAAGCCGAGCCCCACCTCCGGCAGTGGCGCAACCGCGACCTCTTCGTGCCAGATCCGCTGCAGGAGGAACTCGATTTGCTGTTGCAGAGCGGGCTGTCCTACGAGCTGCGCGGCGTTCGCGCGCTCGAGAGCCGGAGCTGGCCCGAAGCCGCGGCGCTTTTCCGGAAAGGACTGGAGCTGACGCACGAAAACACACCGCTTGGCCGATCGCTGCGTCACAAACTAGGCACGGCGTTGTATCTGAGCGGTGATGTCCGCGGCGCCCAGGAGCAGTTCGAGGAGGTGGTGGGCCTGGCGCCGGCGAGCGGCCTCGATGAATCGGTCGCCAAAGCCCATTACAGCCTCGGGGTCATGGAGTCGAACGGTCAAGGGTCGCAGGCGATCGAACGAAATATCAGCCGAACTATGTCGAGGCGTACCTCGCCCTAGCGAATGCCTTGCGGCGAAGCGGACGCCTCGAAGCCTCACTGGTTCAGTATGAAGAAGCGGTCACGATCAACCCTCGCGCCGCGCAGGCCCGTTTGGGCTACGCGACTGCGCTGGTCGGCCTCCGGCGTCACCAGAAGGCCCGCGACTGGCTCGCCGACGCGATGAAACAGTACCCCGATCAACCGGAGTTCGCTCATGCCCTGGCCCGTTTGTTGGCCACCGCTCCCGACGATCGGGTTCGCGATGGCCCGCGCGCGATGTCGATCGTTCAGGAATTGTTCAAGACACAGAAAACCACGCAGCTCGGTGAAACGATGGCCATGACGCTGGCCGAGTTGGGAGACTACAAGGAAGCGGCGGCCATCCAGCGCGGGGTGATGGCGGCGGCCCGGGACGCGGGGTTCAACGACGTCGTGAAGCGCATGACGGCGAATCTTCGGCTCTACGAACAGCGCCGGCCGTCTCGCACGCCTGGGCTGGACGATGGTTTCCTGCAGGCGGAAGGGGCGGGAAGGGCAGGAGAGGCGGGAAGGTAAAAGCCTTCCCGGCCGCCCTTCCTGCCCCGCCTGCCCGGCTGTCTCCACGGGACATTCTGCACTTTCCTGCGCGAGTTCTCGTCATTCAGGCGGCAAGGGTCTGCTCATGGGCAGCCGCCCGGATCCCGGTCACGGTTCTGCCCATCTACGCGCGGTCCTCGGTTCTCCCGGTTTGCCCCCAAGACGCACGGGCCGTGGGGTGTACTGTCTCGACCGTGAAGAAATCGACCGCGAGCACACTTCGCCGGTGCGATCGCAGGAACTCCCGCCAGGTCATCCCACCTCGCGTGTCGGCCGGTCCGAAACCCGCTGCCCGAAGCCATGCGCGCACCGTCGTCGCGGAGGCCGTCATGCCAAGGCTCTTCAGTTCGACGACGATGCGTTGACAACCCCACCGTCTCGCGC
>QHWL01000571.1 GCA_003222555.1 Acidobacteriota bacterium
AGACGGCGCGGCCCGTCATCGTCTCCAAGCAGGTGACGATGCTTGCCATGTCGTTGACCATGTAGAGATGGTCGGCGTGGAGGATCGTCGACGGCACAAACGGTGACCCTCTCGGACTCGTCCACACGAGATGGCTGTGCGTCACATCGCCCCGCCCCCCCGGACGAATCGCGAGAGTGGGGCCCGCGCGTCCCGAGGAGCACAACACCATCCCGTGCCCCACGACCGGCGTCGGGATGACTTCGTACGAGCTGCCGCTACAGTTCCACAACTCTCGGCCCGACGCCGGATCGTACGCGCACACTCGGCTCTGGCTGTTGACGATGATCTCGTCGTGATCGCCGGCGCGGATAGCGATTGGAGTGCCCCAGCCGGCGCTGGCCTGGCGGCCGGTCCGCCACAGTGGCCGTCCGCTGCGGGTGTCGAACGCCGCGATGAACGCGCCCGCGAACTGGTCCTGGTACAGAATGATTCGATCTCGGTACAACAACAGGGACCCTGCGGTCCCGTGGTAAGCGTCCATCGGGCCGAGATCCTGGTGCCAGGCGACCTTGCCATCGAGATCGACGGCGATCAATCCACGATTGCCGAACGAGGCGTAGACGCGCTCGCCATCGGTCGCCGGGGTTGCCGAGGCGTGGCCGTTCTTCTCGTGCGTCGATCCAGCGCGCCCGGTCGGAGCAAACGTCTCCCACAGCCGCCCACCATCAGACCGTCGAAACGCAAGGATGGAGAGACGTCTGCCGCCTTCATATGCTGTGGTCAGGAGAATGCGATCGCCCCACACAATGGGCGACGAGTTGCCGCGACCTGGCACCGGGGTCTTCCACCGGACGTTTTGTGTAGCGGACCACGTGTCGGGGTAGTTGCTGCCCGGGGCGAAGCCCTGACCCGATGGCCCGCGCCATCTGGTCCAATATTTCGCGCCTTCCCCCTCAATGGCGATCAGCTCGACGCCAGGTTCCTGGCCTCTGAGAAGCCTTGACGGCCAGAGCATTGACGCGAGGGCGCCCAGCGCGGCGCGACGCGACATCCTCGGCGGCTGAAGGTTAAAGGTTGGCACTACGACCAGGTTTCCTGAGCAACCTGGTTATGGTAGTCCGCGCTGCCCCTGAGCGACGACTTTTCCCGTGAAAGAATGCGACGTTTAAACGCAGAGCTCGCAGAGCGCGCCGAGAGTTCTTAGCGCCGTCTTCTCGGCGGTCTCGGTGGGTTAAGAGTTTCTGCACAGGCTCAAAAGGCAACGCCATAGAGATGGCGTCTGCTGCCTCGACTCTGTCAAGATGAGCAGTCATAGCGCCTGCGGCCATGCCGAGCCGAGGACAGGGAAATCAGAGGCGAGGCATCAGCGTCAGTTCGCGCCGGGGGTGGGGCCCCGGCGCAATAGAAATCAAGGGAGGAGCGATGTGACCGAGAAAGACGCACTCCGAGACCGGGGCCGTGCGCTCGAGGACGACTACTTTCGGAAACGAGACAAGGAGCTCATCGAAAAGATCCGGCGCCGTGCCGAAGAGAGTGCGGAGCGCCGCCGCCTTGGGGAGCAGGCGGGCGTGGCCGATGAAGAGACCCTCAACGATCTGCAGATGCTCGGTTTCTCGTCCGACACGGTGAAGCTGCTTCACCTCGTGCCGCTCGTGCAGATGGCTTGGGCGGAAGGCGGCGTGTCGGCTGGCGAGCGCGACCTGATCGTTCAGGCGGCGCGGTCGCGGGGCATCGAGCCAGGCTCTACGGCCGACCGGCAGCTGGCTGCATGGCTGGCCGAGCGTCCCTCCGGCGAGCTCTTCGAGAGAACGCTCTTAGCGATCGCTGCGATCCTCCACGTACTTCCCGCGGCGGAACGCGAAGCGAGCCAGCGGGAACTGCTCTCGTATGCCATGGCTATCGCGTCCGCTTCGGGCGGCATCCTGGGATTCAGGACGGTCTCCGAAGAAGAGCGGCAGCTGCTGGCGCGGATCAGCCAGGAACTGGAACGGGCTCATGGCTCCGCCGCAACCCGTGGCGACGTCCTGCCGAGCAAGGGCTAGCGCCGATGCCGCAACCGCCCGCAGGCATCGTCAGCCCTCTGCCGACTGCGTCGACAGGGGGAGCCGTCACCGAGCCTCGCGCCAAGGCACGCTCGATCCGAACGATCGTCCTCGTGGCGTGCCTGATCGCCATCGCTGGCAGTTTGATCTCGATCCTCTGCACCGCAATCGCCGCGTGGCTGACCGGGTCTGGCTACGTCGTGACCCCGGGCGGCCGCTTTTGACACCTGCCCAGAACCTGAAGAGTGCATAAGATATTGTGAACAAATCACGTTCAACGCAGAGGCCGCAGAGAAGAAATGCCCTAGGATTTCTCAGCGTGCTCTGCGAGCTCCGCGTTCAAATGTCGCATTTTTCACAGGGTCTTCAGCCTTAGGGCTTGAAAAAAGCCTCCGCTCGGCCGAAACAGACGACTGCGATCCACAGGAACAACGAAGTGGCCGCAATCATCTTTGCGGCGAGAGGCGCGGCATCTTCCGGCCCAAGAACTTCGACCTTCCGGTGGACGGTCAGGTAGAAGATCAGGACGTTGATCCCCAAGAGCAGGATGCAGACCATCTTGGCCTGAAAAGCGCCGTTATAGATGTACTGATACGGGATGGCCACGAAGAACATCGTGCCCGTTGTCACGTTG
>QHWL01000583.1:0-2709 GCA_003222555.1 Acidobacteriota bacterium
CTTCGTATCATGGCGGCGCCAACGACCTACGGACGGCCCCTCGCCGTTCGAGTGGGTTTCCGACGGGTGCGAAACGCATTCTGAAGAGGTATGTCGATGAAGAAGATGACAAGTGCCGTGATCGCAGCGACTTCCCTGGCGTTGACGTTCATCAGCGGCTCGCTGTTCTTTGTGGGCCATACACAGACGCTTCCCGCGCCCACTGTTGACAACGTCCGCTTCCCCAGCGGTTACCAGGCCACCTACACCCTTTTCTACACGTTCGACAATTATCAGAACCGGCAGATCCGGAAGGTCTATGGCAACCCCGTTGCGGCCACGGTGAAACCGGGGGAGGTGTTCAACTTTCCCTACGGCTCGATCATTCTTTTTGAGAGCTATTCCGTCCAGGAGGATGCCGCCGCAGAGCCGCTCCTCGACGCCAACGGGCGCTTCGTCCCCAACGCTCTGACTACGATCTTCGTGATGAGGAAGGAACGCGGCTTTGGCGCGGACTACAAGGAACTCCGCAACGGAGAATGGGAATACGTCGCGTACCGACCCGACGGCTCGTATGCCACCCAGCCCTCGGGGACAGGCAGCTGCGCGCTCTGCCACCTGACGGGCGGCAGTTTGACCTTGTCGTCGGAATCACGAAATGTGGGCGCCCAGTGGGACTACGTGTTCCGCCCCGACCTGTACTTCAGCCGAGGCAGCGGCGCGGTACCCGATGGCGTGCTGCAGCACTACGTCTTCGTGCCCTCAACGATTCACGCGCGCCCCGGGCAAACCGTCACCGTCTACAACTCCGATCAGCTGCTGCACCGTATCGTTGCCGACAACGGGAGTTTCGACACTGGCGTCATGAGTCCGGGCAGCAGCTTCACCGTCAAGGCCGGCCCGACGGGCGCGGTCATCTCGTACCACTGCGTTCTCCACAGCCGTGTCAAAGGACAGGTGGTGGCGGACCTTCCTCCGGTCACCGGTCGACTGCCATAGGAGGAGAGTCAATGCGGAATGTGCTTGGATTGCTGGCGGGTTGCACGCTCCTCTTGGCATCGTCGCTGGCCGCTCAGGAGAATCGTGCGTGGCCGGAGCGGACCTTCGTCACGATCGACGTGCCGTTCCAACCGCTGAACAACGACTTCTCGGAGTCACTGAGCTTCGCCGACACCCTCAGGAAGAGTGAAAGCGTGACGTTCGTCGCGGACTACGGGTCGACACGAGGTGCCCTGTTCGACGTCGGAGCCGGAATTCGACTCGCGAACCACGTCGGCGTCGGTCTCACGAGCTCGTGGTTCCAACACTCGGGCTCGGGGGCGTTCGATTTGAAGACGCCCAATCCACTCGTCGCCAACAAGCCGCTCGATTTGACGGGCACGGTCTCCGGACTGAAACGCAACGAGCTGGGCATTCACGTTCAGGCGCTCTACGCGGTGGCCCTAGGCGAAAGAGCACGTGTCTTACTGGCGGGAGGACCCTCCATTTTCCAGACGAAACAGGATCTTGTGAGAAGCATCGAGTTCGACACCTTACCAGGATTTACGTCTCTCAAGTTCGACCAGGCGCTCATCACGGAGGTGAAGAAGACTGTGGTTGGCTTCAACGTGAGTGCTGACATCACTTGGACGCTCGCTTCGCATCTCGGTGTCGGCACCGTTACGCGGTACTCGCGGGCGAAATTGACATTGGACCCCGGCGCTGAATCGGCCGTGAGCCGCGCAATCGAGTTGCACGCGGGCGGGCTGCAAATCGGCGGTGGGATTCGGCTGCTGTTCTGACGCATGAGCGCAACAACGTCGACGATTCTTCAGAGTCCAATGACCCCACCTTCGGTCACCCTGCCAAACGGGCGCGAGTGTCCGCGTCACCGTTCACCGCCGAGCGTGCAGGCACAGCGATCAACAGCTCGTCAGTCATCCTGCGACTCGAGTGCTCGGGTAAGACGACGCGCGAAGTCGACCGACGAGTCGCGCGAGTGGCTGGTTCGGTACACTTTGAGAGCCCATCTCGCCTCATCGACCCGCCGAACGATCGCGCGAGCCTCTTGAAAAGACGACGCGCTTACAGCAAAGTCGAAGGAATGGACACCAGCAGCGTCGGGCCGGCTTTTCGGACTTGTCGACTCGAAACAGGGTAAAATCGCGCAGCATTTTCAGGAACGGAGGAAGCGATGGCGGACATCAACGCGGCACTTGCGGCAAGTAAGGAAGCGCTTGACCAGTTGAGCGTGACGGGCGAAAGAACGGGCCCCGCATGGACCACACCACGAGCGCCGGGTAAGTGGTCGCCCAGCCAAATCGCGGAACATGTCGCCCGCGCGCTAGAGGAGTCTGCCAACGTCGCGGCTGGCCGTCCATCGAAGTTCCCGAAGCTCCCCCGGGTCCTTCACCCGGTCGTACGTGGCCTCCTTTTCCGGCGAGTGTTGAAGAACGCCGCATTTCCGAAGGCGAAGACCAACAAGGCGATGAATCCGGCCAGTGGACCCGCGACACCCGCAGAGGGACGCGCTCGCCTTGAAACGGCGCACAAAAAGTTCGATGAGGCCTGCCGGCAGCTTGCCTTGGGCGGCGAGCGCATGCGGACGACCACGTTTGGGGCCGTTGGCGTGGAGGACTACGTGCGCTTCATGGAAATCCACACGCGACACCACGCCAAGCAGATGGCCGACCGTCATTGAAGGAGGAAGGCGGAGGAGAACCCGACGCGGGGCTTTACGCGCATCCGCGG
>QHWL01000583.1:2823-3313 GCA_003222555.1 Acidobacteriota bacterium
TCTGTTGCGCGCTCGTATGCGGCAGCTAACTGGAACACAACCGCCTCCCCGCCGTTCGGTCCACTGATTTGCAATCCAATCGGCAGCCCATTAGTCGTAAAGCCGCATGGTACCGAGATCGTCGGGATACCGTACACATCGAAGGGCGAGGTGTTGCGAATGTAGGGAGCCCCGAGGCGCATGGAGGTTCCAACGTCCTTGCTGATTTCAGCGATGGTGGGCGGCGGAACTGGCGTCGTGGGCGTCACCAGAACATCGATCGTCTCGAATATGCGCTCGATGACGCGCCGGGCCTCTGCCAGGTCTCGCCGACCCTGGATATAGGCAAGCGCAGTCACATCGGCGCCGCTTCGCACCCTGAGAAGGGTCTCCGGCTGATACAGCTCCGGGGTTTTGTTGACCCACTCGGAGTGATAGAGGTAAGCCTCCGCCGCCCGCACGGCGGTCCGGACGGCTTCCTGCTTATTGGCGGGCGACGGCAGTGCGACAT
>QHWL01000583.1:3462-3828 GCA_003222555.1 Acidobacteriota bacterium
TCGTCCCCGCCGATGGCTTGCAGCATCAGCGCGTTATCTTCTACCGTGCGTGTCATCGGACCGACGTGATCACACGACCAGGAAAGCGGCACCACGCCCCGGGTGCTGACCAATCCGAATGTCGGCTTGAGGCCAACAATTCCACACAACGATGCCGGTTGGCGGACTGAGCCAGCCGTATCGGAACCGAGCGCCCCGTAACAAAGCCTCGAAGCGATTGCAGCCGCAGACCCGCTCGAAGAGCCTCCGGGGTTGCGATCGAGACTCCATGGGTTGTGCACCGCTCCAAAATACGACACCGCTGCGTTGCCGCCGTACGCGAACTCGACCATGTTGGTCTTGCCGAGCAGCACGGTGCCGGCGGCT
>QHWL01000584.1 GCA_003222555.1 Acidobacteriota bacterium
TGATCGAAGGCGGCAGCCCGAATCAGCTGATCAGGCTGGGTGTGACGAAGTACACCCTGCGGATCGGAACAGAGTTCGTCATCGAGGGCTATCTGGCGAAGGACGGTGAGAATAGGGCTGTGGGCAGGAATTTCGTCTTAGCCGACGGGCGAAGACTATTTCTCGGCGGCTCTAGCCCGGGAGCGGATCCCGGTAAATAACCCGCGTTATGTCAAGTCGTCTGCGACTGTTCACCGCCGCGCTCGGCGCGGGCTTGCTCGCGTCTTGCTCCCCGCAGGTGGATAGCCAGACGGGTCCGACAAACGGCGTCACGCTGTTCGACGGCGCGCGGTTGATTGTCGGCGACGGTAGCGCCATCGACAATTCCGCGTTCATCGTCGAGAACGGCAAGTTCACGAGCGTCGGGAAGAACGGTGACGTGCAACTCCCGGCAGGCGCGGCGCGCGTCGATCTGGCTGGCAAGACCGTCATGCCGGCGATTGTCGACGCCCACGGCCATCTGGGATTCCTCGATGCCGTCACCGGAACTCTCTCGAAGGCGAACTTCACCCGAGAGAACTACATCGATCACCTGCAGCGGTACGCCTACCACGGGGTCGCCGCGACCATTAGTACAGGCACTGACATAGGAGACCTGGCCTACCAGCTCCGGGAGGAGGTCATTCCGGACGCGGCCCTCGTTCGCACCGTTGGCCGGGGCCTCGCGTGGCCCGGGTCGGGACCGACCGACCCGTCGAGAAACGATGTGCCCTATTCGGTCACCAGCGTCGCGGAAGCCAGAAAAGCCGTTCAGGATCTCGCCCCTCACAAACCCGACTTCGTCAAGATCTGGGTCGACGACAGGAATGGCAAGCAGAAGAAACTGACACCGGAGATTTACACGGCAGCGGCCGACGAGGCTCACAAACAGAATCTGCCCGCGATCGCTCACGTGTTCGACCTGGAAGACGCCAAAGGGCTCATACGCGCGGGCGTTGAAGGATTCCTGCACAGCGTACGCGATCAGGAAGTCGACGATGAATACATCAGGCTCGCGAAGGAGCACGACATCTGGATCGCGCCGAATCTAGGTGGGATCAACCGACCGTCGCTCGTCCGTGCGAATGGAACGCCCGAATGGTTCGACGACCCATTTCGACGACCCATTGGTGCGCGAGACGATTGCGCCCGATCTGATCAGACAACGGGCGCAAAGGTATCAGGACAGCAAAGCGGAACGTGACCGACAGGGCCGACAAGGCGGACCCGCTGGAGGCGGCCAGACCAATACTGGCCCTGGTGGCGGCGCACGGGTTTTCGACGCCATCAATACGAGGAAGCTCCACGCGGCCGGCGTGCGGGAAGTGCTCGGGAGCGACACCGCGGGAGACGGCAACCGCTGGATTGGAATGATGACGCTCCTGGAGTTCGACAACATGGTGGCCGCCGGCTTAACGCCAATGGAGACCATCATCGCGGCGACTCGCGACTCGGCAAAGGTCCTCAAGCTCGATCAACTCGGAATGGTTTCAACGGGGAAGAGCGCCGACTTCATCGTGCTCGACGCCAATCCGCTCGACAACATCTCCAACGTCCGAAAAATCAGCAAGGTCTATCTGAGGGGGCACGAAGTCGACCGCGCCGGGTTGCGAGCCAAGTGGCAGGCCCGCTGGAGCAAGTCGACGCAATAGGCCAGTGGGAGGCCATCGACATGAGTCGCCTGCGCTCGTCGATGTCGCTCGTCATCGGCATCGTGGGCATCGTGGGCATCGTGCTCACCGTCGTGCAGTCGAGCGCCGACGAGGGGATGTGGACGTTTGACAACCCCCCGCGAGCGCAATGGCGCGACCGGTACGGGTTCGACCCGTCCTCCGCCTGGCTCGATCACCTGCGCTTGTCGTCCGTCCGTCTCAACGATGGCGGCAGCGCCGCGTTCGTCTCGAGCGACGGTCTGCTGATCACGAATCAACACGTGGCAGGCGGACAGCTCCAGAAGGTGTCGGCAGCCAATCGAGACTTCGTTCGCGACGGGTTCTACGCGAGGAACCGGGCCNAATCAGGTGTCCCGATCTCGAAGCGAACGTGCTGGTGTCGTTTGAGAATGTGACGGCGCGCGTCGAAGGCGCCGCACGATCTGCGCAGTCGGAGGCCGACGCCGCGGCCGCGCGCCGGGCGGCTGTCGCCGTCATCGAAAAAGAATCGCAGCAGAACACCGGGCTCCGTTCAGATGTCGTCACCTTGTACAGCGGCGGCGAGTACTGGCTGTATCGCTACAAGCGTTATACCGATATCCGTGTGGTGTTCGCTCCGGAAGAGCAGATGGCGTTCTTCGGCGGCGATTACGACAACTTCACGTATCCACGTCACGATCTCGACATCGCGTTCCTTCGTGTGTACGAGAACGGCCGGCCCGCCCACACGGCCGACTATCTCCGATGGTCGAAGAGCGGGCCGTCGGAAGGCGAATTCGTCCTTCTCTCAGGTCATCCAGGCTCGACCGATCGGATGCTCACGCTGACGCAGATCAAATATCAGCGCGATGTCGGCAACGCGCTGCAGCGCAAGGTCTGGGAAACGCGACGCGACGGTCTGGGAGGCTACGCGAAGCGCGGCCCGGAGGAGGCGCGCCAGGCCGGAGAGACCATTCGATTGCTCGACAACGCGCTCAAGCGGCTCATCGGTCAGCAGCGCGGACTCGAAAACCCCCGGATATTCGGCGCGAAGGAAGAGGAAGAGCGGGTCCTGCGCGGCAAAGTCGCCGCGAACCCGGAGTGGCAGCGCGCCTACGGCGATGCATGGATGAAAATCGACACCGTTTACCAGGAACTGCCGCAGAAGGCGGCCCGTCTGGCGTTCTCGACGCTGACGCCGTCGCGTCTGGGCGGCTTCGCGTCGACCCTCGTTCGGTACGCCGAGGAAATAGCCAGACCGAACGAAAAGCGTTTGGACGAGTTCCGCGATTCGCGGCTCGAATCGATGCGACTGTCGCTGCTCTCGAGCGCTCCGGTCTATCCCGCGATGGAAGAAGCGATCCTCGCGGCGTGGTTGGAGGGCGCCCGCTCGACTCTGGGAGCCGACGACCCGTTTGTCAGAGCGGCGCTCGAGAACCAGTCCGCCGCCGACGTGGCACGAACGACGATCCGGACCACGCGCCTGACGGACCCAGCCGCGCGACGCGCGCTGCTCGACGGAGCACCGGAAGCGATCCGGCAGTCCGCGGATCCCCTGATGGCGCTCGCCCGCCGCGTTGAGCCGGTCATCCGAGAGCTCCGCGACTGGCAGGACAATTGGCTGAGGAGCGCCGAAACGAGCGCCGGCCAGCGCATCGCGGCCGCGCGGTTCGCGGTGTACGGTAAGACCCTCTACCCGGACGCGACGTTCACGCTCAGACTTGGATTCGGGCGCGCCATTGGCTACGAGGAAGACACGACCCTCGTTCCGTGGAAGACCACGCTCTACGGGTTGTACGATCGGGCGGAGGGTTTCGGCGAGAAGCCGCCGTACAGTCTCGGCGAACGGTGGAAATCGCGGCGCGATCGCCTGAATCTGGCCACGCCTCTCGACTTCGTCTATACCATCGACACGATCGGCGGCAATTCAGGAAGCCCGCTCGTCAACCGTAACGGCGAATTGGTTGGCGTCAATTTCGACAGCAACCAGCAGAAGCTGCCCAACCGCTATCTCTACATTGACGAGGCCGAGGGCAGCCGCGCCGTTGGCGTCCACAGCGCAGCGATTCTCGAGGCCTTGACGAAGATCTACGACGCGCAGGGGCTTGTGGGCGAGCTCCTGCGACGCTGATCGGCGTTTCGCGGCGCGCGCCGCGGTCTTGATTGAAATCCGTGAACAGGGATTTCTCCGCGTGCTTTGCGTTCAAACGTCGTATTTTTTCACGGGCTCTGTAACGAAGCTTCGCCTCAAACCGCCGAGCGAAGCTTCCTTACTAGGCGGCCGCTCCGCGGCCGCGGCTAAGACAGCTTCTAAAGCCGAGCGGCCGAAAACTTGCTTCATTTGTGAGGACATCGGCTTTAGAAGATGTCTAGGGCTGCGAACGCGGGCGGCTCGCAGGGCTGAATGAAGCCCTGCGCGACTTTCGTGTCCGGCCGGGGCCGACCGCGGGTCGGACCCGGCTGATCGCGGCTGATCGCGGTTGCGGCTGATCGCGGTTGACAAACCGTCCGCGTGAGCGACAATCAGCACCGTATCCGGTGCTCCTTGTGAGCCTGGCGAGAGGAGGCGATTATGCGGGACGCTTTCGTAGCGGTTGCCGGCATCGCGTTGGCGATCTCGATTTCCGGCTGCGCCCAACAGCGAACCGGGGTCCAGGCGGCTGCCGACGCGATGGGGGCCACGACTCTGAACTCAATTCAGTACTCCGGCAGTGGATCGGCCTCCGCCTTCGGGCAGGCGTTCACTCCGGGGGAGCGCTGGCCGCGTTTTGAGGCAAAAACGTACGTGGCCGCCGTCGATTATCAGACGCCCGCGATGCGGCTGGAAATCGTGCGCGCGCAGGGCGAGCACCCCCCGCGAGGCGGTGGCGGCCAGCCGTTCGCGGGAGACCAGCGAACCGTTCAGGCCGTCAGCGGCAAGCACGCCTGGTCGGAAGGCGGCGCGCAGCCCGTCGCCAATCCGGACGCCGTCAGCGATCGGGCGCGCCAGGTGTGGCTGACGCCGCACGGCGTGATTAAAGCGGCACTCGCCAGCGGAGCGACCGCAAACGGGAACATCGTCGCCCTCAAGATCGAGGGACGAGACGTCAAGGTGACCCTCAACGATCAGAATCTGGTCGACCGCGTCGAGTACTTGACAACCAACTCGGTGGTTGGCGACGTGCCCGTCGAGATTGCTTATTCCGATTACGCCGACTACGGCGGAGTCAAATTCCCCAAGCGCATAGTCGAGAAGCAGGACGGGTTCGAGACGTTGGATGTGACGATTCGCGACGTGAAGCCGAATGCCGCGGTCTCGCTCCCGGTGCCCCCGGCCGTTGCTGAAGCGCCTGCCCCGCCTGCGTCGCCG
This sequence comes from Acidobacteriota bacterium, assembly GCA_003222555.1. Classification (GTDB taxonomy): domain Bacteria; phylum Acidobacteriota; class Vicinamibacteria; order Vicinamibacterales; family CAVVIG01; genus JAHFUJ01. The sequence goes on from QHWL01000584.1 coordinate 4,999, forward strand.
AAGGTCGACGTGGAGAAGGTGGGCAACGGACTCTGGTCGCTGAACGCCGCGGGCACCCGCAGTCTCGCGGTGGAATTCAAAGACCATATCGTGATGCTCGAAGGCCCAACCAGCGAAGCGCGGTCGCTCGCCGTCAACGACCTTGTGCGAACGACCGTGCCCGGCAAGCCGATTACATACGTCGTCAACACGCATGCTCACTACGATCATGCGGGCGGGCTCCGGACGTACGTCGCCCAGGGGGTGACGGTGATCACGTACGAAACGAACAAGCCCTTTTTCGAGCAGGTGTGGGCCCGGCCTCGGACGATCGAACCGGACCTGTTGGCGAAATCTCCCAAACCGGCGATGGTCGAGACAGTGAGCGACAAGAAGGTCCTGACCGATGGATCGCGCACCCTCGAGCTGTACCATCTCCAGGACAGCGGGCACAACGTGGCGACGCTCATCGCGTATCTTCCCGCTGAACGCATCTTGATGTACGGCGACGGATACAACCCGCCGCCTGGCGACGACCCGCGGGATCCAACGCGCACTCCTGAGTTCGGCATGGACTTGTACAAGAATGTCCAGCGGCTGAAGCTCAACGTCAACAGGATTGCGCCGGTTCACGGCCGCGTCGTGCCGTTTGACAATTTCAAAAAGGCGATTGGAATTGGCTCGTTGACGAACTGACCCTGGCCTGGAGAGCCTGTTAAGAAACCGTCAACCGCCGAGATCGCCGAGACCACGGAGAAGAAAGCGTCAAGAATTCTCGGCGTGCTCGGCGGTAGAACGGGCTTTTTCGCACTCATTTGGAGGTGATCAACTGCTCGACGATGCCGGGCCTGATAGGGCCCGGCCTACTCAAAGAGCGGACGTTGACGGACACGGCGCTAATACGGCCTCTCGTGAATGAAGGGAGGAACGGAAGTGAACGCAAAGAAAATCGTTGGTCTGGCGATTTTTGCGTTTTGGATTTCGCCGGCCGCCGCATTGGCGCAGACGGCCGCGACGGGCACCATCGCAGGGTTGGTGCGAGACTCGTCAGGCGCCGTGCTGCCTGGCGTCTCGGTCGAAGCCGCCAGTCCCGCGCTGATCGAAAAGGTCCGCGTCGTCATTACCGACGACCAGGGCCTTTATCGGATCGTCGATCTCCGGCCCGGCGTGTACACCGTCACGTTTACTCTGCCGGGTTTTAGTGCGTTCAAACGCGAGGGCATCGAGTTGCAAACGGCATTTACCGCGACGGTGAATGCCGATTTGCGGGTAGGGACGCTCCAGGAGACAGTGACGGTCTCGGGGGCGGCCCCGGTAGTGGACACCCAGAATGTCATGGCGAGGGAGGTGTTCACCAAAAAGGAAGTGGATGCGCTCCCGATCGCCCTCAATGCCGGGATGTACGCCACGCTCATCCCTTCCGCGAAGATTGCGATAGGCGGTGGGACGCTCGGCGGGGTGGATGTGGGCGGCACGCAAAGCGAGCGATCGACGGCGGTGTTCACGGTCCATGGCGGTACCGACGACATCAAATTGGCTCAGGACGGCATCGAGTTCCAGCGGGGTGTCTACAGCATCAACCGGCTGAACGCCGAGGAAGTCAACGTCCAGGTCGGCGGCATCACCGCCGAAAGCGAGACCGGCGGCGTCCGCATCAACGTCGTGCCCAAGGAGGGAGGCAACCGGTTCTCTGGGAATTTTGTCGTCGACGGGACGACCGGGGCGTTTCAGAGCGACAACGTCGGGGAAGACTTGCGCGCGCGGGGCGTGACCGGGTCGCCGACTGTCAAGAAGGCCTACAACGTTGGAGGGGCGCTGGGCGGCCCGATCGTGCAGGACAGGGTGTGGTTCTATACGGCGCACCGGAAGTGGGAGACCCAGCAGTGGCTGCCGGGGAAATACTACAACGCGACCCAGGGCACTCCGGTCTACACGCCGGACTCGAGCCGGCCGGCCCACACGATCGATTACTACGGCAGCTACACCGGCCGCTTGACGTGGCAGGTCTCCCAGAAGCACAAGATCAACGCCACCTACGAGCAGCAACCCAACTGTAACTGCCTCATTCGCTTGATCGCGGAGAACCGCGCGCCCGAAGCCACCGCGAACCACGTCTATACCATGAAGGTTCCGCAGTTCACCTGGAGCTCTCCGGCCACCAACCGGCTTCTCTTTGAGGCTTCCGTTGGGTGGAATCACGCAACGCGGACCAACAACCGGGTCGTGGGGGTGGCGCCAGACCACGTCGCCATCCGTGAATTGTCTACGAACTTCAGATACAACGCCCGAGGCGATGCTCCAACGACAACGGCTGGGTATGGGGCCTCCGACATCGGGCACAATATCACCGAGCGGTTTGCAGTGTCGTACGTCACTGGGACGCACAACTTGAAGGCCGGGACCACCGTGCAGCAGTGGCCCAACGGTTTCCTCTTCGAGGTCAACCGCGGGATGCTCTACAACTTCCAAAACGGCGAGCCTCAATCGATCATCCAGTTTGCTTCGCCCGACGGTCGGAGAGATCTTGGGCACAACCTCGGGATTTACGCCCAGGATCAATGGACCGTGAGAAAGCTGACGCTCAACTTGGGCGCACGGTTCGATCGCTACCGCGCCTACGCTCGCGAAATCCAAATCCCGGCGGGCCCGTTTTTGCCCGCGCGCGAGTTCGCACGCACCGCTTCAAGGACCTCGCCCCGCGGGTGGGGGCCGCCTACGATCTGTTTGGCAACGGCAAGACCGCGCTGAAGGGGTTTCTGGGCCGCTATATCGTCGGCCGGAACGGCAACACCGGCAGCGCGAACCCCGCAGCCCAGATTGTGCTCAGCGCGACGCGGACCTGGACCGACGTCAACCGCGATTTCGTCCCCCAGGCGAACGAGCTGGGGCCACTCTCGAACGCTGCATTCGGTAACCCGCGCGCTGCCACGCTTACCTTGGATCCGAACATGACGTTCGGCTTTGGGAATCGCGATTATACCTGGCAGGGGTCAGCGTCCATCCAGCACGAGCTGCGGCCGGGCCTCGCGGTGAATGTCGGTTATTTCCGCACCTGGTATGGCAACCTCACGTTCGTCGACAACCGGTCGGTCACGCCGGCCAATTTCGATCCGTACTGCATCACGGCGCCAACCGATCCTCGGCTGCCAGGCGGAGGTGGGAATCAGATCTGCGGGCTCTACGACCTCCAGCCGGCGAAATTTGGCCAGGTCGACGAGCTGCAGAGCCTCGCGGGCGGGCGGCGGACCAAGGTGTTCAACGGGGTGGACCTGACCCTGAACGCGCGGTTTGGGCAAGGCGGGATGCTCTCGGGAGGCCTTGCGATGGGGAGCACGGTGGTCGACGACTGCGGGGCCGCGGTCGATAATCCTGCGGCAGGGCTGATCGATACCTCCAACACCAACGCGCGCCCCTTCACGCCGCTACGGTTCTGCCGTTCGACGCTGTCGTGGTCGGAGGACGTGCAGCTGAAAGTCCACGGCGCGTACCCGCTCCCCTGGAACTTCCAGACCAGCGCGACGTTCCAGAGCCTGCCCGGAATTCCGATCATGGCCACCTACGTGGCGAGCGGGGCCGAGATTGCGCGATCGCTCGGCCGCAATCCATCGGCGGGGGCCCGCGCCACGGCGGAAATCGCGCTGATTGAACCAAACACGCGCTTCGAGGACCGGATGGCCCTGTTGGATCTGCGATTTTCCAGGCGATTCAAAATCGGACCGACCACCGCGACAGGAAACTTCGACCTCTACAATGTGTTCAACGCGAGCCCGATTACGGCGACGAACCTCCAGTACGGTCCACAGTGGCTGAATGCGCTGGAAGTGGCGTCCGGACGCCTGCTGAGATTTGGCGTGCAGTTCGAATTCTAAGGGAGCGACCGTATGTTGCGAAGAGCCTCGCGTCATCTGCTGCCGTTGATTCCGCTCGTTCTCGTGTTTGCCGTCACCGTTGTCGGTGTGCGCGGGCAGTCGACTCGCCGCTCGATCAGATCACCGCCGACAACTTCGGCAAGCTCACCGTGGCGTGGCGATTCAAGACCGACCACCTGGGACCGCGGCCGGAATTCCAGTACGAGACCACGCCGTTGATGGTGAACGGCGTGTTGTATGCCACCGGCGGCAGCCGGCGCGCGGTCGTCGCGCTCGATCCGGAAACGGGCGAAGAGCTGTGGGTGCACAGCGAGCGCGAAGGCGCCCGCGCCGCGGCGGCGCCCCGGCAGCTCTCGGGCCGCGGCCTGGCGTACTGGACCGATGGACGCGAGGAGCGAATTCTCTACGTGACGCCTGGATATCAGCTCGTCGCGCTCAACGCGAAGACCGGCATGCGCATCCCGACGTTTGGCAAAGACGGCCTCGTCGATCTGAAACAAGACGACGATCAGGTGATCGATCCGATGTCGGCCGAAATTGGATTGCACTCGACGCCGATGATTGCGAAAAACGTCGTCGTCATCGGTGCCGCGCACAAATCGGGCAGCATCCCCACGGGGAAGGCCAACGTGAAGGGCTACGTCCGCGGATTCGACGTGCGGACCGGCAAGCGCCTCTGGATTTTCCACACGATCCCGC
>QHWL01000585.1 GCA_003222555.1 Acidobacteriota bacterium
CGACGCCATCCAGAGGGAGAACGTCGAAATTCCAGGCGGCACGATCGAGCAGGGAAAATCGGAACTGACTCTCCGGACCCTCGGCCGGATCGATGCCACCGATCAATTCAACAACATCATCATCACCACGGTGAACCGCACGCCGATCAGAATCTCCGACATCGGGTATTCCGAGGACACCACCGAAAAGCCGACGAGCACCACCTGGCTGGACGATGAAAAGTCGGCCGTCCAGCTCGAAATCCGGCGTGCGTCCGGCGAGAACACGATCAAGGTCACCGATGCCATCAAGCGGAAACTCGGCCCGATTCAGCAGGCGTTGCCCAGGGGGGTGACGCTCACGCTCATCCGTGACGACTCCCGGTTCATCAATGCCTCCACGGTGTCGCTCGAGGAGCATCTGTTGTGGGGAAGCCTGCTTGCGGCCCTCGTCGTCATGTTCTTCATCCGCAACATCCGGGCCGTCATCATCTCTGCACTGGCCATCCTCGCCTCGATCGTTTCGACGTTCACGCTCATGCGGGCCATGGATTTCACGCTCAACAACATAACGCTCCTCGGCCTGACGCTCGGCGTCGGCATCGTGATCGACGATGCGATCGTCGTGCTGGAGAACATCTTCCGGTACATCGAGGAGAAGCACTGCACGCCGTTCGAGGCGGCCATTCAGGGCACCCGTGAAGTGACGCTCGCCGTCATGGCGACCACGCTGTCTCTCGTCGTCATCTTCCTGCCGGTCGCGTTCATGACCGGATACACGCGGCGCTACATCTATCCGTTCGGTTGGACGATGGCGTTCTCGATCCTGGTGTCGATGATCGTGAGCTTCACGCTGACGCCGATGCTCAGCTCCCGCTTCCTGAGGCTCTCCGACGCGCTCGGCGACAACAAGACGAAGGAGAGCAGGTTGTTCCGGAAAATGGACGAATGGTACACAGGATCTCTCGAGTGGGCACTCGCGCACCCGCTGACGATTCTCGCCACCGCGGCGGCCGTCTTCATGCTGATCTTTCCCCTGAACTCGATGATCGGGCGGACGTTCATTCCCGAAGAAGACATGGGCGAAATGAGGATTCACCTGGACATGCCGGAAGGCACGGCGCTCGAAGGAACGACCCAGACGCTGAAGGACCTGGGCAAGGAGTTCAAGGGCCTCGAGGGAGTCGCGCACGTCCAGTACGAGAGCGGCTCTGGCAAGGTGAGCCACGGACATCTGCTTCCCTTCCTTTTGCCGCTTGGCGAGCGCAAAGTCACGCAGGAACAGGTCGTGACGCGGATGCGGGCCATTCTCGCCGCGCATCCAGGGAATAACCCGATCATCGCGGTGCGGAGCCCGCTCGGTGGCGGTGAGCAAGGGACGGGGCCGATTCAGGCAAACTTGCTGGGCCCCGACATGGCCAAGCTGTCCGATTACGCACTCCAGCTCCTGGCCAAGGCGCAGCAGACGCCGAGCCTCGTGGATTCGAAAACGAACGTCAGCAACAGCAGTCCTGAGATTCGAGTCGCCGTCGACCGCGGGCGGGCTGCCGATCTCGGCGTGCGGATGTCGACGGTCGGCAACACACTACGCTTGATGGTGGCTGGTGACGACCAGATCTCGACCTACCGGGAGGGCATCGAGCAGTACCCGGTGAAGATCCGTGTGCTCGAAAGCCAGCGTCGCGACATCGAAACGATCGGCAAGCTGACGGTTGCTTCTGTGACAGGCGCGCCGGTCCGCATCGACAACATCGCGCGGATGGAGCGTGGCTTCGGACCGACCGAGCTCCACCGCTTCAACCGTCAGTTCTCGGTCAATCTCTCTTCAGACATCGCGCCGGGCCACGCGTTGGACGAGGCGTCCAACGACGTCCGCAGGCTCATTGCCGGTCTGAAGATGCCGCCAGGGTACAGCGCGAGGTTGGCGGGCCAAACGCAGATTCTCGATGAGACGACGACCAACCTCATCATGGCCATCGCGCTCGCCAGCATCTTCGTGTACATGGTGCTCGCAGCGCAGTTCGAGAGCTTCGTGCAGCCGATCGTCATCATGCTCGTGCTGCCGCTGTCGGTGCCCTTCGCGCTCTGCACGCTCTGGGCCACCGGCCGGACGCTGAATCTGTGGAGCGCGCTCGGAACGCTGCTGCTGTTCGGCATCGTGAAGAAGAACGCGATTCTGCAGGTGGATTACACCAACGTCCTGCGGGCGCGCGGGGTGCCGCTGCACGAGGCGATCGTCGAGGCGTGCCGCACGCGCCTCCGCCCGATTCTGATGACGACCGCGGCGATCATCGCGGGCCTCGTCCCGACCGCGCTCGGCCTCGGCATCGGCGGCGCGCAGCGGTCGGCGATTGCCGTCACGATCATCGGCGGGCAATCGCTGTGTCTGTTCCTGACGCTGCTGGTCGTGCCGGTGGCCTACGTCAAATTCGACGCGTTCGAGCAGGCGATCGTCGGAGACAAGGCGAAGGCGTGGCTCGGCAAGGTGTCGAGCGCGACCGTCGGCCGCCTGCGGCCGGCGCCTGCCGAACGGCTGTAATCTGGTGGGGCAGGTGGGGCAGGTGGGGAGCGCCTGCGGCCCGAGCGAGGCGCCGGAGGGAAGCGCGGCGAAGCCGTGCCGCCGAGCGAGAGCGAGCGGGGGTGGGGCCCCGCGAGCATGAAAAAAAGTTGGGCAGGTAGGTGGATCGACGGGCTGGAAGGGCGGGAGAGGCTGGATAGGCCGGAACGGAAACGCCCCTGTCTTTCCAGCCCTTCCCGTCGTTCCTGCCCCTCTTGCCTCTCCTGACCCGCCAGACCGACCAGGCCCACACGCCCCACCAGGCCCACCAGCCCGACCAGACAAGAGCGTCAGAATCAATTCATCGA
>QHWL01000589.1 GCA_003222555.1 Acidobacteriota bacterium
TGTGGTAGGCGAAACTGGATTGCCCGCCCAACGTGCCGAGATCTTCGATGCCGCGCGCCTGCGTGTAGCGCATCGCGTGATTCGCGTAATTCGGAAACGGGGAAAACTGAAACCACCCCGCGATGTCACCAAATGCGTTGATCCCTTCCGCGCTGGACGGCACCCACTCGAGTCCCGGTAACAATTCAAGAATGCCGCCCGGAACCGTCCGCGCCGCGTGCGTATCGTGATTGTTGGGGTTATTGGCCTGCACCCATCCGACGACGACGCCGGCGTCGTTGATCGAGGACGCGATCGATTGTCTGCTGTCGACCGGCCCGAGATCCTGGACGGCGTATCGCACGGTTTGCGCCGATGCGACGACGACGAACCCGAAGCTTGCGAGCGTTATCGCCGTGATCAGTCGCGAGGTGAGTCTCAGTGGTGCGTTCATTGAACTCCTTGACGTAATTCGTGGATGGATCTCGGACAGCGTGTCTCCGCAAGGGCGATGCCTTACCGTCGGTCGGATAATGTGAGTATTGGTGGGGATTAGGGCGTTGGGCCGAGCGGATTGGATTTGGAGGCGACTTACATAAACCGTACGAGGTCGCCAGTTTCGGCGGTGTTCGGGAACGTGCCGAAACCGCTGGACCGCGACGACGATGGATATGATCCTGACCTCACGACCTGTCGGTGCTCGAAGATATCGACGACATGAGGCGATGTGTTCCAGGATTCGGTTCGGAAGTGACAGCAGATCGACACCTCGTCGACGTTCGGGGTAGCTATCATCCGGGCTGGTGCGCGCCTCGGCTGGTCGCCTCGACGGCTGAGGAAATCACACAAGTCTTCAATGCGCTGATTGCGGGCGATGTACTCCGGCCGGACACACTCAAACAGATGAGATGCTGAAGCTCGTTCCATTCCCTGGGCGACAGGACGCCCAGATGGTGATCCACGGCGGCATGGGCGTGTATTCCGACCGAGCGTCGCGGTACGGCCGGAACTACCATCACGGGGGCGGTGGACCCGGATACGACCTGGGTGCAACGGTCTACGCGAAGACACCGCTAGGCCGCGTGTCGATCGCGGTGTTCGTCAACAGCAGCAGCGGTCCACGAGCGGAAGACCGCGAAGCATCGTTGCTCGCACGGTTGCTCGGATGAGCGGGCCTATCTGCATGCGTTGCTTATGAGCAGGTTTCTCGCGCGCACTCGACCCACACTGCCGACAGTTCGAGCCGTACGCCTTCTAGCCGACGTTCTTCCATCTCGGCATTGATGCACGTGTGTTCGATGAGGCGATCGTGCTTTTGAGAGTCAAGCTGAACTCCCGGTCGCTGTTCGGCTTGATCGCTTCGCCCGCATGCGCGGGACGGTCTCAGCTATTCGTCGTCTCTCGAGTGAGCACGACGAACGGGGACCGTCCAATTCTCAATCGTCAGCCCTTTCACACGGCCGAACTCGGCAGTGTTGTTCGTGACGAGCCTGAGCCCGAGGCTGCGGGCGTGAGCGGCAATGAAGAGATCGTTGGCGCCGATCATCTGGCCCCGTTTCTTCAGCTCCGCGCGTATCTGGGCGTAGTGGGCTGCGGCCTCGTTGGGAAACTCGAGCACCTCGACATGGGGAAGGAATGCCTGCAGTGCCGTCGCATCGTGTACGCGGCGCGGCGAGACTTCAACGCCATAGAGCAGCTCTGACTTGGTGATCACCGACATGCAGACGTTCGACACGGCAATCGCCTGGAGCCGATGCAGCACCGTCTGGTTCGAACGCTTCATGATGTATGAACACGTGTCCGTGTCCAGCATGTAAGCGCGCGATCAGGGCTCGCGCTCCTGCACGGGCAGATCCTCGACGTGTTCCATGAATGCGTCGGAGGCGACCGGACCGCTCTCGAGATACGGCCCCCAATCGGTTGGGCGGGGCGACAGGATCACATCCTCACCCTCCTTGCGAATGAACACTTCGCCGGTGCTGAACTGGAACTCTTTCGGCAACCGCACGGCCTGGCTGCGATTGTTCATGAACACCTTGGCTCGTCGCTGCATGGTCGGATTCCTCCCTGGATCGACGCCGTATACATTAGTATATGCCACCTGGTCGGCTCTTCAGAGGCGACAACTCTTGGCGTGAGACGCCGTCGAGTAACTCGCCGTCGGATCCAAGTCGCAGGGAATGTGCGAAGGCGAAGAACGATGCCTGCGGCATCGGCAGTCCGAGACTGCTGGGAGCGCTGCGCGGCGCCGATGGGCGCTGGAGGGCGCCCTCTTTGTTTTCAGGTGTTTAGCGCGATCGCGGCGCTCGGCAGCGCTGCATCCTTCAACGCGATGACTGCGATTCTCGACAAGATTGCAGCGGGCGAGCTCCTCGCGCGCCACCAGTGCCACGAACGCAGCGTTCGTGGCAGGGGACCGGCGACGCGCTCCGAACGTGGCGACAGCCGTAGAAGCAGTCGGTGAGGGTAACGCGCCGGTTGCTGAGAACGCGCGTGCGGGAATACCTCAGGTCGCACCGCTCGGTCCTCGCTTACGCCGACGCGCCTTCATCGGACGGAGGGCCGGGCGCGGTGGCGGTGTACGTGCTGCGGCGGAAGTACCCCGTCCCGTACGTGCTGACGCCCTCCGCAGAGGGGCGCCCTCGTGGACGTTATGGGTTCTGCGTAACCGGGAAGCCTCTGAGGCCGCTGACGAGCCCCGTGATGACGATGTTGCCGAGCCGCGCTCCGGTTCCGCCCGCGTACGACTGCACCGCATAGCTCACGGTCCCGACTCCCGTGCCAGTCTGGGCACTAGCGAAGGAAATCCACGTGACGTCGGCGGTCGCCGTCCAGGCGCAGGAGTTGTCCGATGGGGTCACC
>QHWL01000590.1 GCA_003222555.1 Acidobacteriota bacterium
GAAAACCCGTCCACGCCTCTTCGCAATCCGCAACGGCGGAGTATCTGACGCTTCGCAAACAGCACCACGCACGAGGAGGTAGGTCATGGGGAACCGTAGCATGTTCGTAGGGTTGGATGTCCACAAGGAAACGATTGACGTCTCGATCGCCGAGGGTCACCGCGGCGGCGAAGTCCGCCACTATGGCGTCATCGCGAGTGATCTCGAGCCACTCGACAAGGTGGTACGGGCGCTGCGCGCGCCCGACCGGCAGCTCCACTTCGTCTACGAGGCCGGCCCGTGTGGCTTCGGGATCTATCGGCACCTCACCAAACGCGGGGAACGTTGTGTGGTCGTGAGTCCGTCGATGGTGCCGAGACGGAGCGGTGATCGGGTGAAAACCGATCGGCGGGACAGCCTGGCGCTCGCGCGGCTGCATCGCGCCGGCGAACTGCGCCCGATCTACGTGCCGGACGACGCGGATGAAGCGATGCGCGATCTGGTACGTGCGCGCGAAGACGCCGTCGTGGGGGGCACGCAGGCGAAGTATCGCTTGAAGGCGTTCCTCCTGCGGCAGGGCCGCGCGAGCTCACCGGCTTCATTTGGGCAATTGCGCAGAAGGTGTCGCCAGCGTCATAAGGGCGACGCGCGTACAGGAGGTCTTCGTTCATCGGTCGTTCCGGCGGTACGGTGACCAGGTGGAGAACCCTCGAGGTCGTTAGGGGCAGCAGCGTCAGCTGCGATGCCCGTGGCTAGAGTGAGGCAGCTCCGCGACGCACAGAAGTCTGGCGGTACTCAACCCGCGGATATCAGCAGCGTCAACCGTCGCTAAAACATCGTGCCGCCGGAACGATCGATGAACGCGGACTGAGAAACGGAGAAGGAGCACTCACGAAGGTGGGGACGGGAAGGTCTTGCTAGCTTGACAAGTGACAGCCATATCAACGACCGCGCTTCACCCGGCGGCGCCTCGTGATCTCGCTACGCAGCATAACGCCAAAACGGCTTCGCAGGGATTGGCAGGCGGAGGAACGGGGGATCAAAAAGCCTCGAAGTCCTGCCGATTTCAGCGGGGCCTGGGCGCACAGGAGTTTAACCAATCCGGCAGCATATTGGGCCAGCGGGCACCGTTGGCGCGAAAAAGAAGAAAACAGCGAATACCAGAGTAGCCGCCCCCAGTCCTGCCTCGTGCCTGCCCTGAGAATCTGGTCTGCGGCCTTGAAGATCCGCTGGGCTGAACGTTCCGGCATGGGCTCCGAGCCTCGTCCCTGGTTCCAGTGCTGGATATAGCCTCGGCAGTGCTCGGCTCCTGGCAGCCCCAGGGCTTCGAGGCACACCAGCGCAACTGCCTCCGCTTCGACTTCCCGCAGGCTTCGAGGAGTCAGCTCGGCGTCGTTAAGTTCGCCCTCGGATGTGTGCCCAAGGACGACGTGGGCCAACTCGTGGAATCTCGTCTTGTGCGCGAGGGCAGCCAGGGGGGAGACAGCTATGGTCCGTTCCCTGGCGTAGCCGTGGCAGTTCCCGTCTGTCAGCATGAACGGCTCTTCTAGGATTTCGAGCGTTTCAAGGGCTCGGGTCTGGTCCCAGGCTGGAATCGGCAGGGCGGGCAGCTCCTGGCCCTCGGTCTGGCTCATGACGAACCAGTGGTTGCGGTAGATGAACCGGGTGAAGATCTCGGCCTCTTCGCTGTCGTGATCCTGGCGCTTGACCGTCACGGGCTGACACAGGGTGATGGCCTTCTCACCCTTGCGAACGTAGCGCCCTTTCTCCTTCCAGCCGACGAACGTCGCCAGCGGTCCCGGCTGGATGCCCCGCGCCTGACACTGGATGAGGGCGAGCAACTGATTGCCGATGCTGTAGCCATGAAAGGCGCTGTAGGCCTTCGAGACGATGCCGGGTTCGGTCAGAGCGCGGTTTAGAAGGTCGGCGAATGCGGGATTCGAGGTCATACGGCCTCCGTCGTCTGGCGTGCCTCGTGCTCGGCGTAGGCGTTGAGGATCAGATCACGTATGCGGTCCGGAGCGGTGGCGCCACTGTTATCGCGCTCACTGAATGTGAGGTTTGCTAGTGGATCGTGTGCGGCACTTTTGGCGGGGGCGTCGAAAGCTTGCTGAGCGCGTCGGGCGTGCACGCATAGCTCTCGAGCACAACGCTGAACCAGGCCCCGGAACTCGGTGGGCAGTCGGTAATCGGCGAGGAGGTCGGGCAATCAGCATCGTGTCGAGATACCGTCATCCGCGAGAGGACGAGCAAAGCGTTGCCTCCGGCGGCGCCCGCCTCGTTTCGCTCCCGGCGGAACGGATCTTTCTGCCCCTCGATGTCGAGCTCGGTCATCGACACGGGCGGTTTCGTGGCTAGAAGACGGCAGCCCTCCGCGCTCTCGGCCAGCTCGCGCAGCAGGCGGGTGTCGATCCGTTTGAGCAGTTTGGAGACCGCCGCTTGACTGATCCCGAGTCCGCGGCGATCTGCGGCTGCGACCAGCCGAGGACGGCCAACTCATCGCGCGCACTTCGCGCGTGCGAATCCGCGCACGGGGGTCGTGGCCGCCTTGCCCACCGCGGCCACGTCGACGACGCAGGGACGGGCTCAGCGCGCCCTCCGCGTCACCGCAGGGGTGACACGCTGGCGCACGGCCTTCTGGCCCGCAAAGGCTTCCCACCGGCTGACGGCAACCTGCACGTATCGGGGATCGATGTCCATCGCGTAGCACGCGCGCCCGAGTTTTTCCGCCGCGATGATCGCCGTCCCGCTCCCGCAGAACGGGTCATAGACGGCCTCGCCCGCGTCGGTGTGATTCAGGATCGGGATCTCGAAGAGGCGGACCGGCTTCTGCGTCCCGTGGCCGGTCACCGCATTCT
>QHWL01000072.1 GCA_003222555.1 Acidobacteriota bacterium
CGCCGCTCGGCCTTGGTTTCATCGACTTTCCGCTTTCACTACGACTCTGTCGCCGGCAAATCCCGCCACTTGTGCCTTCGCGGCTCACGCCGCTCGGCTTTGGTTTCATCGACTTTCCGCTTTCACTACGACTCTGTCGCCGGCAAATCCCGCCACTTGTGCCTTTGCGGCTTACCGCCGCTCGGCGTTGGCTGTATCGACTGTCCGCGTTGACTGGCGTCCGGTCGAAGTGGGCCCCTCCAAAATTACCTGTCCACCTCGCCCAGTACCACGTCGAGCGAGCCGATGAGCGCGACGACGTCGGCCACCAGATGGCCTTTCACGAGCCGACGGAGTCCTTGCAGGTTGCAGAACGACGGCGGCCGGACACGGAAGCGGTACGGGTTGGTCGACTTCCCGTCGCTGACGATGAAATAGCCGAGTTCACCTTTGGGCGACTCGATCGCGTGATAAGTCTCGCCCGCCGGCGGCTTGATCAAGCGTGGGACCTTGCCGACGATTGGCCCTTCGGGCAGCCCCTCGGTCGCCTGGCGGATGATTCGCAGCGCCTGACGGAACTCCTCGATCCGGACCAGGTAGCGATCGTAGGTATCTCCCGACGCGCCGATCGGGACCTCGAACTCCATCTCGTCGTACGCCGCGTACGGCTCGTCCTTGCGCACATCGCGCGGGACGCCGGAACCGCGCAGCGGAGGCCCGCTCAACCCGAGGGCGACTGCCTCGGAGCCGGAGATGACGCCGATGCCCTTGGTCCGCTCGAGCCAAATGCGATTGTGGGTGAGCAGCTCCTCGTATTCCTCGATCTTCGAGCTCATGATCTTGCAGAACTCGAGGACTTTGCCGTCCCAGCCCGGCGGAATGTCGAGCGGCAGGCCGCCGATGCGCATCGAGTTGTAAGTGAGCCGCGCGCCGCAGAACTCCTCGAACAAATCCAGGATGAGCTCGCGCTCGCGGAACGCGTAGAGGAACACCGTCATCGCGCCGATGTCCATGGCGTGCGTGCCGATCCAGAGACAGTGGCTCGCGATGCGCTGGAGCTCGCAGAGGATGGTGCGCACGTACCGGGCGCGGCGCGGGACCTCGAGCGACATCAGCTTTTCCACTGTTTCGCAGTAGCCGACGTTGTTGGTGGCCGCCGCGACGTAATCCATCCGGTCGGTGAGCAGGATGATCTGCGTCCAGTTGCGGTTCTCGCACAGCTTCTCGATGCCGCGGTGGAGATAGCCAATCACGACGTCGGCGTCGACCACTTTTTCGCCATCGAGGCGTAACACGACCCGCAGCACGCCATGCGTGCTCGGATGCTGCGGGCCCATGTTGAGCACGAGCTCGTTGGTATCGAACATCGCGCCGTGGTGAACGGGAGGTGTTGCCATATGTCGCTGAATAGCTTTTCTTACTTGCGCGTGGGGCCCCACCTCATTCACTCGCGCCGGGGCCCCACCCCCGGCGCTTGTTGCTCAGCGCGTTTGCGCTTCGCAACGGCTCAAGGCTGTCACGCTCTGGCACGGCTTCGCTGTCCCTCGGCCTCGAGCGTAGACTCTCGGCCTCGGGTAAAGGCCACTCTGGCCGAACTCACTCAATATCTGCTTCCTCTCTCGCCTGCCGCAGTTTCAACCAGTCGATCGGGTTTTCCATCAACAGCTCGCCCGGGCCTTCGAGTGGATAGTCCTTGCGCTGCGGATGGCCCTGCCAGTCGTCCGGCATCAGAATGCGCCGCCGATCAGGGTGGCCCGTGAAGTTGACTCCGAACATGTCGAAGACTTCACGCTCGAGCCAGTTGGCCGACCGCCAGATGCCGGTCACCGACGGCACCGGCTGGTTCTCGGCTGCTTTCACCTTGACGCGGACGCGATGGCGACGTCTGGTCGAATACAGACAATAAATGACGTCAAAGCGTTCCGCCCGCGGCGGCCAGTCGCTGGCCGTCACATCCGAGCACATGTCGAACGCTGCGTCGGGGGCCTCGCGCAGGTGCCGCGCGACTTCGAGAAGTCGCGCGAGAGGAACGATGAGCGTCCAGTCGCCGACCCAGTAGCTGATCTGGGACACGCTGCCGGCGATTGCCGCCTGCAGCGTGGCGATGAAGGCCGGCGGCGTCGCGCCGGCTGGCGGCGGTTGATCGGCCGGTCCCGACGGCGGCGCGGCCTTCGGCGCGTGCTCGGCTCCGCCGGCGGCTGCTGCCGGCTTGGCGGCCGGCGCGGCGGACTTGGGCGGAGCCGGCCTCGGCGCCGGGGCCTCGGGGGGCGCGGCCAAGACTCCCGCTCCCGGAGAGTCGGTGCGCGCCTCCTCGCCCTTCGGAGGTTCGGCCGGCGCGACGCCCGGCGTCTTGTCCGCGGCGGCAGTCGGCGGCGTGGCCGGCCGATTCGCGTCGGACGGATTCGCCGGGTCGTCAGCCATTTAGGCCCATTCCAGTGCGCCCTTTTGCCAGGCGTAGTAGTAGCCGACGACCAGAATAAGAATGAACACGAGCATTTCAATCAAGCCGAACAGCAGCAGCTTGTCGAAAATAACCGCCCAGGGAAACATGAACACGGTTTCCACGTCGAAAATGACAAACAGCATCGCCACGAGAAAGTAGCGGATGCTGTAGCGATCGCGCGCGTCGGTCGTCGGCTCGATGCCGCATTCGTACGGCTCGAACTTCACTTTGTTGTACTTCTCGGAATGGAGCAGGCTCGCGAAGATGAGGGTGAACAGCGCGAACCCGGTCGCGACGACGACGAAAATGGCGATCGGGATGTAATCTGAAAGCATCGGAATGACGTGAGCCGCGCAAGAAGGCGCGCGGCACGGCAGAAAGGCCGTTGGTTTATAACATGCGCCCTGAGGGGTGTCAAGAAAACCGGCCCGCGCCTCGCCAAGCCACGATTTCCCGCAACTCACAGATTTCAAAACAGTTTTGTCGTGTGTTTGCTTGACCTTGCTGAAAACCGGGCCCTATACTGGTTTGGTGACCCAACGGCGAGTCGTCGGCGCCGCTGTCCTGCTGTTCGCGCTCACGCTGGTTGGGCCGGCACGTCCCCTCGCGCAGGCCATTCAGCGATCGATGTACGTGAGCGTACTGAACGAGGCGGGCGCTCCGGTGCCGGATCTCGGACCCTCCGACTTCATCGTCCGCGAGGACAACGTCGCGCGGGAAGTCCTGCGCGTCGCCCCGGCCGAGGCGCCGATGCAGGTGGCGGTGCTCGTCGACAACAGTGCGGCCGCGCGCGATGACATCGCGGACATTCGCCGGGCACTTCCAGAATTTGTCGACGCGATGACCGCATCAGCGGCAGCTGGCCGGAAAAACGAGCTGTCGATCATCGCCGTGGGTGAGCGGCCGACGATCATCACCGATTACACCCCTGACCGCGCGCAGCTGCAAAAGGGCATCGGCCGGATTTTCGCCCAGCCAATGAGCGCCAGCTATCTGCTCGAGGGGGTGATCGAGGTGAGCCGCGGCTTCAAGAAGCGCGAGGCGCAGCGCCCGGTCATCGTCGCCATTGCAACCGAGGGTCCCGAGTACAGCTCGCGTCATTTCGATTTGGTGCTCCGACCGTTGCACGACGCCGGCGCGGCGTTTCACGCTCTCGTGCTCGGATCGCCCTCGAGCGACATAAGCGATGATGCCAACAACCGCAATGTCGTGCTCGCCGAAGGCACACGCACCACCGGCGGGCGCTACGACAACCTGCTGGCGAGCTCGGCGCTGCCGGCGGCCATGAAGCGCGTGGCGGCTGAGCTCACCCATCAATATCTGGTCACTTACGCGCGGCCGCAATCGCTGATTCCACCCGACCGCGTCACCGTAAATGCCGCCCGGTCCGGTATGACCGCGCGGGGTATCTTGATGAAGGCTCAGCAAGAACAAGGACGACCGTGACTCCCTTCAAGTCCTCCGCCGTCTTGTTTGCCGCTGCGACGATGACGGCGGCAATCGAGATCATCGCCGCCCCGGCGCCGCAAACGCCGAAAGCTCAAACGCCGCCGCCCGGACAAGCGGCCCAGCAGACCGGCCAGGGTCCGGCGTTCCGCGCCGGCATCGAGCTTGTGTCGCTCAACGTCACGGTGACCGACGGCACGTTGCACTACCTCACCGATCTACAGAGCGATGATTTCAGCGTGTTCGAAGACGGCGTCAAACAGGACGTCACCTTTTTCAACCGCACGCACCTCCCGATCGCGCTCTCGCTGCTCGTCGACACGAGTGCCAGCATGGAATCCAAGCTGCCCACCGCGCAGGAAGCGGCGATCGGCTTCGCGCGCCGGCTTCGACCGCAAGACCTCGCCGAAGTCGTCGATTTCGACAGCCGCGTCGTCGTTCTGCAGAACTTCACGAACAACGCCGCCGATCTCGAGCAGGCGATTCGCAAGACGTCGGCGGGCGGATCGACGTCCCTGTACAACGCCGTCTACATCGCCCTGAAGGATCTCAAGAAGGTCGTCGCCAAAAATGTCGACGAAATCCGCCGCGAGGCGATCGTCCTGCTTTCCGACGGCGAAGACACTTCCAGCCTCCTGCCCTTTGAAGAGGTACTGGACCTGGCGAAGAGGTCCGAGACGGCGATTTACTCGATTGGGCTGCGGTCGAACGAAGGGCCGAGCACCAGCACCAAGGGCTTCAAGGAAGCCGAGTTCGTGCTGCGCCAGCTTTCTCAGGAAACCGGCGGACGGGCGTTCTTCCCGAACTTGCTGGCGGATCTTGCAAATGTGTACGGCCAAATTGGGGATGAGCTCTCCAGTCAGTACACGGTCGGCTACACGTCTCGCAACCCGCGCCGCGACGGCATCTGGCGCCGCTTGGTCGTGCGGGTGAACCGGCCCAACGCCGTGGCGCGAACCAAGCAGGGATACTTCGCGCCGACGTCGCATTAGGACAGTGGGCGGGTGGGGCAGGTAGGGCGGGTGAGTCAGGTGCGTCTGGGAGACCGGGCCCGCCCACCAGACCCACCCGGCCCACCTGCCCCCACCTGACCAAACGGACCTATGAACTTCATCCCTCTGACGCTGTACGCTCTCGCGCTCGTCGCGTACGCGTGGCACTTTTCGCGGCGCGACGCGGCAGTCGGCCGATCGGCGACGACGCTTCTCGTTGCGGCCGCCCTGGCGCATACCTTCGTCATCGGTATGCAGACGATGGAGGCCGGCGACGTTCCGGTGGCGGGCGCGACGTCGGCGATCTCGACCTTCGTGTGGCTGCTGGCGCTTGCATATCTGTACACCGAGATGACGACCGACGAGCGCGCGATGGGCGTGTTCATTCTGCCGCTGCTCGTGGCGCTCCAGGCCATCCCTGCGTTCAAGCCGAACGCCGTCGTGCGCTCGGCGGTCCTGCAAGGGCCGCTGTTCGGGCTGCATGTGTCGTCGCTCCTGTTCGCCTATGCGAGCTTCGCCCTCGCCTGCGTCATCGGCATCACCTACGTCCTGCTGTTCAAAGAAATCAAGGCGAAGCATCTCGGATTCTTCTACGCGCGCCTGCCGTCGCTTCAAGTCCTCGATCGCATGAACCAGCGCGCGATTGTCATCGGCTGGATCTTTCTCACGGTCGGGTTGATCGTAGGCGGGGTCTGGGCGGCGCAGGCGCGCGGCTACGCCGCGGGCGATCCGCGAGTGCAGGCGATGTCGCTGCAGGATCCGAAGATCTTCGTCGCGGTCCTCTGCTGGGCGGTGTATTCGTTCGAGCTGTTCGCGGCACGGCGGATCGGCTGGGGCGGCCGGCGCGCGGCCTACCTGTCGGCGGTCGGGTTCGCCATCGTCATGCTGAATTTCGTGCCGATCAGCTATTTCTTGACGAAGAGTCATAACTTTTGACGCTGAACAGTCCATGCGCCTGCTGTTAGTCGGCATCAGCCACCGGACGGCTCCCGTCGAGTTGCGGGAACGTCTCGATTTTCAGGCGCGCGGCGTCGAGGTCGCGCTCCAGGCGCTGACGGCGCGCGGATCGGCCCGCGAGGCCGCCGTGCTCTCGACCTGCAACCGCGCCGAGGTGTACGTCGCGTGCGACGAGCTCGGTCCCGCACGGAACGATTTGGTGAGCTTCGTCAGCGACTTCCACGGCGTCGATCACGCGACCGTGGCGCCGCACATCTATGATCTCACCGACCTGGAGGCGGCGCGGCATCTGTTTCGCGTGGCGGCGGGCCTCGATTCGCTCGTGGTCGGCGAGCCCCAGATCCTCGGGCAGGTGAAGGACGCGCATTCGCTCGCCAGCGACGTGCAGACGGTCGGGCCGGTTCTCAATCGTCTCTTTCATTCCTCGTTTGCCGCCGGCAAGCGCGTCCGTAACGAGACAGGGCTCGGATCGGGCGCCGTCTCGGTGGGCTACGCGGCGGTGGCGCTGGCGAGAAAAATCTTTGGCGATCTGAAGGGCCGAAACGTCCTCGTCGTCGGCGCGGGCGAAATGGGCAAGCTGACCGCCCTGCACATGAAGTCGCAGGGCGTCCATCGCGTGACGATCGTCAGCCGGACGATGGCACACGCCGCGCGCACGGCGGAGGCGATTGGCGGCGCGACGGCGGCGCCGTGGGACGAGATGGACGCGGCGCTCGGCGCGAGCGACGTCGTGATTACGGCGACCGGCGGGGCGGCGCCCATCCTCAGCAAGGCGCGCATCGAGGCCGTCATGCGCCCACGACGCAACCGGCCGCTGTTCATCATCGACATCGCGATGCCCCGAGACGTGGAAGCGGCAGCGGGCGAGATCGAGCAGGTGTTTCTCTACAACATCGACGATCTGCAGACGACCGTACGCGAGAACCTCGCGCGGCGCAGCACCGAAGTGGCCCGCGCCGAGGCAATTGTCGGCGAGGAGGTCGACAAGTTCGGCGCGTGGCTCCGGGCGCGGGGCGCGATTCCGACCGTCGTCGCCCTGCGCCAGCGCTTCGAAACCATTCGCCGCTCGGAGCTCGAGCGGCTCGACTTCAAGTTGGCGGCGCTGCCACCCGAGGCGCGGACGCGTGTCGACGAAATCACGCACCTCATTGTCGAGAAGCTGCTGCTGATGCCGACCGAACAGCTCAAGTCGCTTGGCGACGCAGACACGGTCGGCGCGTACGCCGAGGCGCTGACGCGCCTGTTCGGGCTCGCCCAGCAGCAGGCTGATAAAGAGATGGAAGAAGCCGCTGAGACCGCGCGCAGGAGCGGACGCGCTTCGGCCGGCTCAGGCCGCCCCGAGCTCGTCGAGGGACGTGTCGAGCCGTTCTCCCGTTCGAAAAGCCGCGGTCCGCGCTGAACTCGCGTGGGCACACCTCAAGAGCTCCGGCTCGGCACGCGAGGCAGTCAGCTCGCAATGTGGCAGGCGAACACCGTCGCCGCGCGTCTGGCGGCTGCCGGCGAGTTTCGTTGCCGGATTGTCGTCATCAAAACGTCGGGCGATCGGCTCGTCGACGCGCCGCTGTCGGAAGCCGGAGGGAAGCGCCTGTTCGTGAAGGAGATCGAAGAGGCGCTCCTTGGAAACGAGATCGATTTGGCCGTCCACAGCAGCAAGGACATGCCCGCGGTGTTGCCCGACGGCCTGGCGATTGCCGGGGTGCTGCCGCGCGAAGATCCGCTCGACGCGGTCGTGTTGCCTACAGACGTAGTGTCCGGCTTTAGCCGGACCGTGATGTCCACCGATGAGCTCGTCGCGCATTTCGGGCAGTCGCCCAGGATTGGGACGGGAAGCGTGCGGCGGGTGACCCAGCTGTCGCGCATCTTTTCCGGCGCGCGATTCGTCCCCATCCGGGGCAACCTCGACACGCGGCTCAAGAAACTCGACGCCGGCGAGTATGATGCGCTGGTTCTTGCGGCTGCCGGACTCCGGCGTCTTGGCTTCGGCTCGCGCATCTCGATGCCGCTGCCGGTCTCCGCGTGCGTGCCGGCGCCTGGGCAGGGTACAGTGGCGATTGAAATCCGTGAAGGCGACGATACGGTCGCCCGCCTGGTCGCGACGTTTGACGATCCGGCGGCCGGTGCGGCGCTCGAGGCCGAGCGGACGCTGGTTGCCGCACTTGGCGGCGGCTGTCAGACTCCGATCGGCGCGCTCGCCTCGCCGCTCGACGAGGACACCCTCGAGCTGGTTGCGGTTGTTGTGGCGCTCGATGGCAGCCGGATCGTGCGCGGGGCCGCGCGAGGGCCGCGACGCGAGGCGTCCGTGATTGGGGTACGCGTGGCCGCTCAGCTCATCGCTGGCGGCGCGAACGAGATTCTGACCGACGCTCGCAGTCAACCGTCGACGGTCATCAGTCGACAGTCGGCTGCCATGACTGACGAGTAGAAGGCGTCAAACGCATCAAACTACTGACCCCGATGTCCAGCATCGTTTACCTCATCGGCGCCGGCCCGGGCGATCCCGGCCTGATCACTGCTCGCGGGGTGCAATGTCTGGCCGCGGCGGACGTCGTCGTCTACGATCATCTCGTCCATCCGCGCCTGCTCCGCCATGCGCGCCCAAATGCGGAAAGAATCGACGTGGGTCTCGCCGCTCCGCAGCCACTCGAGCAGGAAGCCATTTGCTACCTGCTCGCGGAAAAAGCGCGCGAAGGGAAAACGGTCGCGCGCTTGAAGTGGGGCGACCCGTTCGTGTTCGATGGCGGGGGATCGGAAGCGCTGTTCCTGCACGAACAACGTCTGCGCTTCGAGGTCGTGCCGGGGATACCCGCCGGCATCGGCGTGCCGAGCTACGCCGGTATCCCGATCACGTATCCCGGCGGCGGCGACACCCTGACGTTCATCCGCGGCCACGAGGATGATGGCAAGACGCACGTGTCGGTGGACTGGGCGAGCCTCGCGCGTCTCGACGGCACGATTGTCTGCTACGCGGGGCCGCAGCAGCTGCCGAACATCCTGAGCGCGCTGCTGTCGCGCGGACGGCCGGCCGGGGATTCCGCGGCGCTGGTCTACAACGGCACGCTGCCGACGCAGGAGACGGTGCTCGGTTCGCTCGAGGAGATCGCACGCACGGTGAAGCAGTCGGACGACCGCCGTCCGGCGATTCTGGTAGTGGGCCGCGTGGCGGCGCTCCGCGAGCATCTGCGCTGGTTCGACGCGCGGCCCCTGTTTGGCAGGCGCATCCTCATCACGCGTCCACGCGAGCAGGCGACCGAGTTGGTCGAGCTCGTCGAGTCGATGGGCGCCGAGGCGATCGAAGCGCCGATGATCCGGATTGTGCCGCCCGACGACTACGGTCCGCTCGACGAGGCGTGCGCCAGGGCCGGCACGTTCGACTGGATCATTTTCTCGAGCACGAACGCCGTCGATCCGTTCATCGACCGGCTGCTGCGGACGCCGCACGATCTGCGCGAGCTCAAGGGCGTGAAGCTGTGCGTCGTCGGGCCGGCGGCGGCCGACCGGCTGGCGCGCTACGGGCTCAAGGTGGATCTGATGCCGAGCGAGTACCGCGCCGACGCCATCCTCCACGCGCTGGCCGAAACCGGCGACATGCGCGGTCTCCAGATCCTGCTGCCGCGCGCCGACATCGGGGGGGAGCTGCTTGCGGAAGGGCTGCGAAAGCAGGGAGCCGAGGTCGAGGAGGTCGTCGCCTACCGTACCCTCGTTGCCGAGCCTCAACGTGAGGGCGAACCCGATATTTACCGCATGCTCCTCGAGCGGCGCATCGACGTGGTCACGTTCACCAGCGCCTCGGCCGTGCGCCATTTCGTCGACGTGCTCGGCCCCGAGCCGGCCGCCGATCTGCTCCGTACGACTGTCGTCGCCTCGATCGGCCCCGTCACCGCCGAGGCGACGGCTCAGTACAATATCCAGACGAAGGTCGTGCCGGCGCAGTCCACAATTCCGGCGCTCGTGGACGCGATCGTGGATTATTTCGCGAAGCAGAAGGAAGAGGCCACTGTGTGAAGTGGCGCAGGCCTTCAGAGCCTGTGAAAAAACGCAACGTTTGAACGCAGAGCTCGCAGAGCACGCCCAGAAGCCGTTAGGCATTTCTTCTTCTCGGCCTCCGCGGTCTCTGCGTTGAACGTGATCTGTCACGCCATTGAGTGGAGACTGAAAGCCATGAAGCCCATTCACGCCAACACGACACTGACGCTCGCGCGCCGGCTTCGCCGTCTGCGCCGGTCCGAGACCATGCGCGCTCTCGTGCGGGAAACACGCCTCGCTCCCGACATGTTCGTGATGCCGCTGTTTATCTGCGAGGGCGAGGGCGTCCGGCGGGAAGTGCCGTCGATGCCGGGCGTGTACAACCTGTCGGTCGACGAAGCCGTCAAGGAAGTCGAAGAAGCGAGGGGCGACGGCATCCACAGCGTGCTGCTTTTCGGCCTGCCCGACCTCAAGGACGACATCGGATCGGCCGCCTACGATCCGGAAGCGCCGGTTCAGTCTGCCATCCGGGCGATCAAACGGGAGGTGCCCGACGCGCTCGTCGTCACCGACGTGTGC
>QHWL01000599.1 GCA_003222555.1 Acidobacteriota bacterium
GTTTGCGTTGCCGTTTTGCTGGTCGCAGTCTGGCTCGGCGGCTTGCCGTTCGGCACAGGCGCTCGCGCCGCTGTCGCGGCGCGGCCGGAGCGCCTCACCGATCGCGAATTCTGGAAGGCCAGCTCAGACCTTTCTGAACCGAACGGAAGCTTCCGGTCCGACAATCTGCTGTCGAACGAGATCTTTTTTCAGTACGTGATTCCGGACCTGGTTCGGACCGCGAAGCCCGGCCGCGCGTATATGGGGGTGGGGCCGGAGCAGAATTTCACCTACATCGCCGCGGTGAAGCCCAGGATCGCGTTCATCGTCGACGTCCGCCGGGGGAACCTGGACCTCCATCTGATGTACAAAGCGCTGTTTGAGTTGTCCGCGGACCGGGCCGAGTTCGTGTCGCGGCTTTTCTCGAGGGCGCGGCCCGAGGGGATCGGGCCGAAGGCCACGGCGGCTGAGATCTTTGCGGCTTATTCGTCGATTGACTCGACCGAGACGCTCTACCGGGCGAACCTCAAAGCGATCGATGACCGGCTCGTCACCACCCACGGGTTCGCGCTCTCGCCCGACGACCTGCAGGGGATCGAATACGTCTACCACGCCTTCTATCAGTTCGGGCCCGGGTTGCAGTACTCGTCGACCGGAGGCTTCGGCGGCCGCAACCAGCCGACCTATGACGATTTGATGGCGGCCACCGATGGCGACGGGCAGGCGCGCGCGTACCTTTCCACCGAAGAGACCTTCGCGTTCCTGAAAGACTTGGAGACCAGGAACCTGCTCGTGCCGGTGGTGGGCAATTTCGCGGGTCCCAAGGCGATTCGAGCGGTCGGCAGATACCTGAAGAAAAAGGGGACGACGGTGTCGGCGTTTTACCTGTCGAATGTGGAACAGTATCTCCGGCAGGACGGCATCTGGCGTGATTTCTGCTCCAACGTTGCCACGCTGCCGCTCGATGACGCGAGCACGTTCATTCGCAGCGTGCGCGGCGGGCGGTACGGGCAGCAGTTTGGGTTTGGACTCAATTCGGATTTGGGAGGCATGGCTGCCGAAGTAAAAAATTGTTCGCCGGTCTCGCCCGCGCGCCCCTGATAAAGAAAATCATCGGGGACGCGGTATTCGGGTCATGATCCGTCGCTTGCTGATCGCAAACCGGGGCGAGGTCGCGCTTCGCATCATCCGCGCGTGTCGGGAACTCGGCGTCGAGACCGTCGCGGTGTTCTCAGAGCCCGATCGGGGCGCGCCACACACCTGTGCGGCCGACCGTACGGTCGCCATCGGTCCAGGTCCCGCGGTGGACAGCTATCTGGCGATTCCGCGATTGCTGGAGGCTGCTCGCGTCAGCGGGGCCGACGCCGTGCATCCCGGCTACGGCTTCCTTTCAGAGAACGCCGCTTTTGCCGCGGCCTGCGAAAACCGAGGATTGATCTTCGTGGGGCCTCCCTCGAGTGTCATCGCGCGCATGGGCTCCAAGACCGACGCCCGCGCCCTGATGAAGACGGCCGGCGTTCCTGTAGTTCCCGGCGAAACACCCAAGGATCAATCCGACGATGAGCTGCGCCGAGCGGTCGATCGCGTCGGTCTGCCGGCGCTGATCAAGGCCGCCGCGGGGGGCGGCGGGAAAGGGATGCGGCTCGTGCGGGTCGGGGACGAGGTCGTCGAAGGCGTTCAAGCCGCTCGCCGCGAGGCCATCGCCGCGTTCGGCGACGGCACCCTCTACGTGGAACGACTCATCGAACGGCCGCGGCACATCGAGGTGCAGGTCTTCGGCGATGCCCTGGGGCACCTCGTCCATCTGTTCGAGCGTGAGTGCTCGGTTCAGCGACGTCACCAGAAAATCATCGAGGAAAGCCCAGCCCCGGCGCTGACGCCTGCGTTGCGCGCCCGCATGACGACGGCGGCGGTCAAAGCGGCGGCCGCGGTGCAGTATCGCAACGCAGGCACCGTCGAGTTTCTCGTCGACTTCTCCGCAGGCCGTCGCGATGATGCGCGGTTCTACTTCCTCGAGATGAATACGCGTCTGCAGGTCGAGCACCCCGTGACCGAGCAGGTGACCGGCGTGGATCTGGTTCGCGCGCAGATTGTCGTCGCATCGGGCGAGCCGTTGCCGTGGAGGAGTGACACCCTGACGCAACGGGGCCACGCGATCGAGGCGCGAATTTACGCGGAGGATCCCGATCAAGGGTTTCTGCCGCAGGCCGGACGGCTGCTGCTCTATCGAGAGCCCACACTCCCGGGCGTCCGCGTCGATAGCGGTGTCGCGGAAGGCGGCGAGATGTCGGTGTACTACGACCCGATGCTGGCGAAAGTGATCGCGACCGGTGAAACACGGGAGGCCGCCATCTCCCGGCTCACCGCAGCGCTCCGCGACTATCCCATCCTCGGCATTCGGACCAATGCGGCGTTCCTGTTGCGCATTCTGGAACATCCACGGTTTCGATCCGGGGACATCGACACCGGTTTTCTCGATGGAGAAGGCGCTGCACTGGTTGAAGCCGGCGAAGTCGAGCCTCCACCATGGATGCGTGCGGCGGTGGCGGCTCACGAGAAACTTCGTTCGCCAGCTGCTGGTGGCCGGGCGACCGAGGCGTGGGACCCATGGCAGCGGCTTCGTCAATGGCGCGGGTGATGCCCACCCGCGTCAGCCGTCAGTGAATCATCGCGTAGACGAGGACGTTGATGCCGAAGGCATAGCCGTCTGCCGAATACTCCCGGTTGTCGCCTTCGCGTTCGAATGCGTCGCCGAAGTCGGTATTGTGGGTGAACAGCACAATCATGTGGCCGTGCGCGTCGGCGATGGCGCGAGCATGCGGCTGGGCGCTGTCGGCGCCACGTTCTGATGTCCGGCCGCCGCTGCCGAAATAAAAGTCGATGGACGGGATTTGCGGCAGATGGCGGACCTCGTACAGCGTGTGAAAGATGGGGTGGTCCAAGGGAAGGTCGACAATCGGGAATTCACCGGACGGAAGCGCCTTCCGAATCTCCCCAGCGAAAGAGTTCCACGCGCGCTCGCCCCAGAAATCATCGGCCCAGAGAAAGCCTCCTCTAAGAAGGTAGTCGCGCAGCCGGGCCGCCTCGTCCTCGTCGAAGTAGGCGCCGCCCGGCTCGGTCATCATGATGAACGGACAGCGGAAAAGCTCGTTATCGGTGAGGCGGATGACCGAGTGATTGAACTCCCCGTCTGCGGTCTTGCTTACCAGCGTCGTCGTCAACTCGGAGAGGCGGAAGGAGAGATTTATGTCCGCTCTTGGGTAGTCGACGAACCAGCCGCCGCCGTCGCCGTACGGCGAGTTCCGGAACATGATCCGGCAGAATGTGAAAGCCCCATCGTAGCTCGGGTTCCCGGGGAGCCGGGGTCCCCTCACGAATCTGCCGCCGCGCCCTCCCTGCGGCGGGGCGGCGCCGCTCATGGTGACGATCATGACGCTGGCGACGAGCAAGGCGGCGCCTCTCACACGGCGCCGGTACAAGGCAGCTGGCGTTCTCGCGCGTGGCACCTGCACAGTTTACTGCCAAGGCGATCTGACGCGTCTGAACCGTTGTCACAACTCCCGCAGTACCGCAGGCCGTCTGAGATGGTGAACAAATCACGTTCAACGCAGAGACCGCGGAGAAGAAATTATTGAGGGTTCCCCGGCGTGCTCTGCGAGCTCTGCGTTCAAACGTCGCTTTTTTCACAGGCTCTTCACGCCCTGCGAACGCGAGGCGGCGGGCGTATAATCCCCCACATTTGACTTTCACGGGCGTGCTAGACTTCATTTCTGGCGACTCTGGCGAGATCGTGTAAACGACCTTAAAATCAGAACAGTAGGAGAGTTTCATGAAGGCGAAAGCGCTCATTGTGATTGCGTTGTCTATGCTCGGAGCCACGTTCGTGTTGGGCCAGCGCGGCGAGCCGCAGCGCGGCGGTGGCGGCGGCCGAGGAGATCAACCACCACCCCCACTTTTTACGCTGGCCCCAGACATTCCCGGTGTCGTCAAGGGCGGCACGAAAGTGGAGCTCATCAAGGAAGGATTCATGGGCGCTCAGGGTGCGACCCAGGGCCCCGATGGCAGCCTGCTTTTCACCGAGAGAATGGCCAACCGCATCACGAAGATCGACAAGGACGGGAATATCTCGAGCTACATGGAAGATACCAGCGCGACCAACAGTTTCTCGTTTGACTCGAAAGGCCGCGCGATCGGCGTGCAGTGGATGCCCGCAGGTGTGGCCGTACTCGCTCCGACCAAGACTTCGCTCGCCGACAAATTCGAGGCTCATGGCTTCGGACGCCCCAACGATCTCACCATCGACAAGAAAGGCGGCGTGTACTTTACCGACGATCTCGGGATTCCGGAAAACACGATTAAGCCCGCCGTCTACTACGTCAAGCCGACGGGCGGGATCCTCAAGATCGCCGACGACATCGCGCGTCCCAACGGTCTCGTCCTCAGCCCGGACGAGAGGACGCTTTACGTGCTCGATACCAACGGCGACGGCCTCAAAGCTTTCGACGTTCAGGCCGACGGCAGTGCCAGGAATGAGAGGACCTTCGCGACGATCACCGAAGGCGTGCGCAAGACCGACACTGGCGCCAACAGCGGAGCCGACGGCGGCGCCATCGACGGCGCCGGCCGGCTGTACGTCACGTCGAACGCAGGCGTCCAGGTATTCAGCCCGAAGGGGGAGCATCTCGGAACCATTCCGACCCCGCGGCAGTCGCAGAACCTCGCCTTTGCCGGGCCCGACAAGAAAACCTTGTACATACTGGGCGGAAACGCGGTCTACAAGGTCCAGATGCTGGCGGAGGGCTACAAGGGTCGCGCCAAGTAAGGTCGGATGGGGTCGGGAGTCGTTTGCAGATTCCGCACGATCGTTGTCTGAAAGTACGCTGAAACTGCAAACGACTCCCGACCCCCCTAGGATTGATATGAGCAACATTACTCTGAAGGTCGGTTGCGGCCTCGCGCAGTGTGGGGCCTGCACGGTCATCGTGAAAGGCCAGGCCATCCGCTCCTGCGTCACGCCGGTGGGAACTGTTGCGGGAGCTGAAATCTCGACGTTGGACGGGCTGGGGACCATTCAGAACCCGCATCCGATTCAGAAAGCCTTCATCGAGGAGCAGGCGATGCAATGCGGCTTCTGCCTCAACGGGGTGATCATGACGGCGAAAGCCTTCGTCGATCGGAACCCGAAAGCCACCGAAGCGCAAATCCAGCAGGCAATGTCGGGTGTGTTGTGTCGTTGCTTCACGCATGTCCGGATGCTGCGCGCCATCAAACGGTATGCACAGGGGCTGGCCGTATGAAGACGAAGAAATCCGTCGAAGCCGTAGACGAACCGGCGTTGACCCCGGACGCGCTCGCAGCTCTGAAGAGCGCGGGATTTTCCCGTAGAGTATTCCTGAAAGGCTCGGGCGCGCTCATCGTCAGCTTCAGCGTCGGCGGCCTGACGAAGAATCTCAAGACGGCCTTTGCTCAGGGTTTCAGCGGGCAAGGGAGCATCCAGCTCGACTCGTGGATCGCCATCGCCCAGGACGGGACCGTCACGGCCTACACCGGGAAGGCGGAACTGGGTCAGGGCATGTTCACGGTCCAGACGCAGTTGATTGCCGAAGAGCTCACCGTACCCGTCGCCCGCGTAAGACTGATTCAGTGCGATACGTCGATGACACCCGACCAGGGCATTACGTCGGGCAGCCAGTCGACCCCGACGAACTTCAATCACGCCAACCTGGCCCTGGCCGGCGCCACGGCCCGCGAAGCGCTCGTCCGGCTCGCATCCACGCGCCTTGGCGTGGCCGCCGACGAGCTCACGATCAAAGACGGCGTGATCAGCGTGAAGACCGACGCCTCCAAGCGCGTGAGTTACGGAGAATTAGTCGGAGGAAAGAAGTTCAATCTTCAGCTCAGCCGCACGGCGAAGCGGAAGGCCGCGGATCAGTGGACGGTTCTCGGAACATCCGTGCCGCGCCTCGACTTGCCGGCTGTCGCGACCGCGCAACTCGAGTACGTCCACAATGTGCGCGTGCCCGGCATGCTGCACGGCCGGGTGGTTCGGCCACCAGCCGTCGGCGCCCAGCTGGTTGGCGTCGATGAAAGTTCGGTTCGAGACGTTCCCGGCTTCGTGAAAGTGGTCGTCAAGGCCAACTTTGTCGGCGTCGTGGCCGAGAAACCGTGGCAGGCGATCCAGGTAGCCAACAAGCTGAAGGCCACGTGGACACCCGGCATCGGGTTGCCCAGCCATCGCGACTTCTACGAGTATCTGCGCAACGACAGAGCGACGCGTGACACGTTTCTCGTGAACTCCAAGGATGTCGATGCCAAGCTCGCAAGCGCTGCGAGCGTGGTGAAGGCGACTTACCTTCATCCCTATCAGATGCACGGATCGATCGGCAGCTCCTGCGCGGTCGCCGACGTTCGGGGCAACAGCGCAACCATCTGGCTGGTCGGCGACGCAGTCTGTCTACCCTCAACGAAACAGCACGGCGAAGCTGCTCGGTCTGCCGCCCGAGAACGTGCGGGTCATCTTCACGAGAGGTTCCGGGTGCTACGGGCTCAACGGCGCCGACACTGTTTCATATGACGCGGCGCTGCTGTCGCAGGCGGTGGGCAGGCCCGTGCGTGTGCAGCTCATGCGGAAGGACGAGATGGCGTGGGAGAACTATGGATTCGCCTTCGTCATCGATCAGCGCGCGGGGTTGGACGCCGAGGGCAATATCATCGCCTGGGACTACGAAGGCTGGTCTGCGGCTCTGGGAAACCGGCCGGGCAACGAGGCCCCGGGAAATGTCATCACGGGATTTCTCGCCGGCTTCGCGCCCGCGGCGTTTGTCCCACAAGCGCCAGCTCCAGATCCCGCCGGCCGGTTCAACAACGGCAACAACTCGGCCCCTTCTTATGTTGTCGGCTGCGTCGGCGACGCGTGCGGGGGCTCGGGCACCATCAAGAGCGAGCGCGTCCTCTCGCATCGCCTCAAAGGGCTCTTCTGGACGGGACCGTTGCGATCGCCAGAGCGGCTCCAGAACACCTTCGCTCACGAGTCGTTCATGGACGAAATCGCGGCCCGGGTGAAAGCCGACCCCGTGGCCTATCGGCTGCGTCACCTGAGCAATCCCCGGATCATCGATGTCGTGAAAGCGGCGGCGAAGGCCGCCAACTGGGACACGCGTCCCTCGCCCAGACCCGGCATTCGGCGAACCGGCATCCTCAGCGGCCGTGGGATCGCCTGCGTGGGGTACGAAGGCGAGAACGGATATTCGGGGATGGTGGCCGAAGTCGACGTCAATCAGAGCACAGGCGCGATTGTCGTGAAGCGGCTGGTCGTCGCCCAGGACTGCGGACCGATCTCGAGCCCCGATGGCTTGAAGAATCAGACCGAAGGCGGAGCCCTCCAGGGCCTGAGCCGCGCGCTCATGGAAGAAGTCACGTGGGACGACCAGAAGGTGACATCGGTCGACTGGAAAACCTATCACTCGATGGATCTGGGCAGCAAGGTCCCACAGATCGAGACCGTCCTCATCAATCGGACTGACGAGGAGGCAACCGGCGCGGGCGAAACGGCAATCACGGTTGTCGCGGCCGCCATCGGTAATGCGATTTTCGACGCCACCGGCGCTCGCCTCCGCCAGGTTCCCTTTACTCCGGAGCGCGTGAAGGCGGCGCTCGCCGCTCGGACGTGACCTCCGACCGCTCATACCCGTGAAAGAGGAGGAGACGATGCCGACTCGCAGAGACTTCGTCAGGAATGTCGCCACCGCGACGGCCGGAGCGTTCCTTGGAGGTCGCGGCCTCGTGGACGCTGGCGTCGGATTGCTTCAGGGCCCCGCCCCGGCGAGGCGTCAGGTGTCGATCGGCGGCAAGCGCATCAAAGTGGTGGACGTGCACGCCCACACCTTCGTGCCGGACGTCTGGGAGGTGGTCAAGAACACCAAGCTGGCGGACCAGGCCAAGAACAACCTCACCGGCGCCATCGCGCTCGGCAACCCGGCGCGCTTGCAGTACATGGACAAGGAAGGCGATCAACGTCAATGGCTGGGGCTACTCGGCGGAGCGGGAGCTCGCGCGCGACGTCGTCAAGGTGCAGAACGAAAAGATTTCGCAGTTCTGTGCCGCGCATCCGGATCGGTTCGTGGGGATGGCGACGGTGGCGTTGCAGCACCCGGATCTCGCGGCCGATCAGTTGGACGAAGCCGTGAAGAAGCTGGGCATGCGGGGGGCGGCCATCGGGGGGAGTGTCGAAGGGCAGGAGCTCTCGGACCGCAAGTTCGATCCGTTCTGGGCGAAAGCGGAGGAGCTCGGCGTGATGCTGTTCATGCATCCGCAGAATGCGCCGGGCACCACCAACAATCCGCGGCTGCAGGGCAAGGGCGGCTTGGGCAACACGATCGGGAATCCGCTCGAGACGACGGTCTTCCTCTCGCATTTGATTTTCGAAGGGACGCTGGATCGGTTCCCTGGACTGAAAATCTGCGGCGCGCATGCAGGCGGATACCTGCCGTCCTACAGCGGCCGGTCGGACGCACTGTGCGGGCGAGGCAACGGCGCCGATTGCAAGGCCCTCAAGCAAAAGCCGAGCGAGTACTTCAGGAAGCAGCTCTTCGTCGACACGATGATCTTCCACGAAGACGGCCTGCGGCACCTCGTCGCTGAAGTTGGCGTCGACCACATCTTTTACGGCACCGACTATCCCTTCGACTGGCCGGTGGGTATTGATTTTGTCCTCAAAGCACCGTTCTTGAAGAACGCCGAGAAGGAAGCAATCCTGGGCGGGAATCTGGTCAAGCTGCTCCACATTACGTAGGACATACGGTTTCACAGAACGTAGGGCGGGCCTTATCAGGCCCGCCTAGGGTCCGCCCTACTTCTAGCGCAGTCGCGATTCTCACGTACAAAATCC
The DNA here is from genome assembly GCA_003222555.1 of Acidobacteriota bacterium. GTDB lineage: Bacteria > Acidobacteriota > Vicinamibacteria > Vicinamibacterales > CAVVIG01 > JAHFUJ01. The sequence continues at coordinate 8,867 of QHWL01000599.1, forward strand.
AGGGTGTGAGGAGAAGACGATGACAACTCGCAGAGACTTCGTCAGGAATGTCGCCACCGCGGCGGCCGGAGCGTTCCTTGGAGGTCGCAGCCTCGTGGACGCTGGCGTCGGATTGGTCCAGGGCCCCGCCCCGGCGAGGCGTCAGGTGTCGATCGGCGGCAAGCGCATCAAAGTGGTGGACGTGCACGCCCACACCTTCGTGCCGGACGTCTGGGAGGTGGTCAAGAACACCAA
>QHWL01000600.1:0-2500 GCA_003222555.1 Acidobacteriota bacterium
CGGATGGCCGGCGCGACGCTGCGCGTGGGAAGCAGTTACTGGCCGAGTGGATCGAGCTCCTCCGGAGAATTTGCAGAGTTTGTCGGTGTGACGAGGTTTATCGTGGCCGGATCGGGGCCTCGCCCCTCGGCGAATGCCATCTCCATCGCGCGCGCCCCCGAGAGCATGCCGATCATCGCGAAATTCCCCTCGTGGCACCGCGGCTCCTTATAGACCCGATTGTATTGGTCGCTTTGCTGACGATATTCTTGCTTGACGGTCCACGATTTCGTCCATGTCATTTTGTCGTCCATGGTGACGACGTATTCGAGCGTGTCCGGGCCGGTGCGCGTCCAGCGCTCGATGAGATGGAGGTTCTCGCGGGATCCTTGGAATTCGGTCTTGGGGCTGAAATTGGTGACGTCGACGACCAGCGTATTGCCTTCCCAGTGACCGCGCGAGTCTCCCCACCAGAGGCGGATGGACTGCGGGAGATGCGGACCTCCGTCCACGGGGATCGAGCGGTGCCAGCCTTGCCCTTGTCCGGTGTCGTAGAAAATCGAGACCGACTGTGGCGACTGCACGATCTGACGGAACCCGGTGAAGTCCGGCAGGATCGCCGTCAGACAACGCTCACTGAGGCCCCTTTCCTCCGGACCGTCGGAACGATTGATGTGTCCACCCCCTGGAACCAAGTTGGCCGCCGGGTAGAACTTGAGCGGCTCGGCTCGTCTTGGCGATGGCTTTGGGTCGTACTTCCCGCCCTCGCATCCGCGCAGCTTGTTCTTGCACGTGTTCGTGGATTGGACGAGCGCGAGAAAGAACTCGCGCCACTCCTGCTGTCGCTTCTGCACTTCCGGCGTGAGGGACGGCACTCGCCCGTCGGGCGGATCCACAATCAGCGACGTGCGCCGGCCCGTGTGCTTCCGAAACTGGAAGACCGCGTTGTATGCGCCGGCGACGTCCTCTTGCGTTCCGCGCACCGTGCGGGACTCATTGCCGGGTAGCGACGCTCGCTGTTTATCCAGTTCGGCGATTTCTGCGTCGGTCAAGAACTCCCGTCCGGCATACTTCGCCGAGCGCTGCAGGGGTGTCTGATAGTCATCGGTCCAGATGCCCTGCAGGTCCGGTTCGCCCCACGAGGTCTTGAGCGACGGCGCCGCCTTCGGGGCCTGACACGCGACAGAGGCCAGCGCCACGACGGCGATCGCGACCACGACACCCATCCACGCGAGAAATCGGTGTTCCATGTGAGCCTCTCAACTTCACGTGCGGTTCGGCCCGCCGATGCCGCAGTTGGGACGACAATGTCACGGCGCGTCGCCGGACGCGGACTCAATTCGATCCCTTCAGCCCCGCACGACGGTGCCCATTATACGCCCAATACACTGTCCTATTTTTCTGATTGACCACGACCGTACCGAGGGGTAAGGTGTGAGCCCTCTGTGACATTGTTTTCCCCGCGCAGTATGCGGAGCGTACGCAATTCCCGTTCGTGCGGGATTTCGCCCCGGTCGATTAGGAGGTCGAATCATGCGAAACAGGCTCAGGACCTCGATTATCGCGATGGCCGCCGCTGTCGCATTCATTGGCGTTTTCTTCCTCCGGAGTTCGGGCCAGGGTCAGCGGCTGGCGCGCCTCGACGGCCATCCGAATTTCAGCGGCATTTGGCAAGCTTTGAATGAAGCGAATTGGGACCTCGAGGCGCATGCGGCGCGCCCCGGCTTCCTGACGCAACCGGGCGTGCATCCGCTGGCGGAGGTGCCCGCCGCGCCGGCGCTGGCCTTGGGCGCCGCCGGTTCGGTGCCCGGATCGATCGGCGTCGTCGAAGGCGGAGCCATTCCGTATCAGCCGTGGGCGCTGGCCCAGAAGAAAGACAACCAGGAGCACTGGCTGGATCGCGACCCGGAGGTCAAGTGCTTCCTGACGGGGGTGCCACGGTCGATGTATTTGCCGCACCCGTTCCAGATCGCGCAGGGCGGCAAGAAGATTGAGATCCAGTTCGCGTATTCGAGTTCCGGCCGGACCATTCACCTGGAGAAAGTGGACCCGCTGCCCGACGACACCTACAACGGCTTCTCAGTAGGCCGCTGGGAAGGTGACACGCTCGTCGTCGACACGACGGGATTCAATGGCAAGACATGGTTCGATCGCGCAGGCAATTTCGCGAGCGACGCGCTGAAGGTCACCGAGCGCTTCACGCCGGCGGGAAACCTCAACGACATGTTCGTGCTTCGATACGAGGCTACCGTTGACGATCCGAAGGTGTTTACGCGGCCGTGGAAGATCAGCATGCCGCTCTATCGCCGCGTGGAGCCGAATGCCCAGCTGATGGAATTCCGTTGTATCGAGTTTGTCGAGGAGTTGACGTTTGGCCACCTGCGGCGGCAGCAACTGGTGAAGCGCTACGAAGGCGACACCTTGAACATCGACATCACGCGGAAGATTCCGAACGACGCCGCGGTCCTCTATAAGCGAGACTACGTGATGCCGTCGAGAAAGTAGAAACCTGATCAGTCCG
>QHWL01000600.1:2554-2966 GCA_003222555.1 Acidobacteriota bacterium
CATCACACGCGCGAGCAGAAGACGATCGGGGCTTGCGCTCAACGACCCCGAATCGGTGGTTTCGGGACGTCCGGCTCGTTGTGGTACATGAATTGATAGCGGATCCTCGCCCCGTTCTCATCGAGCCATCCAAGCGATTGCTGAAAGATCAACGGCGGGGGATAGCCCCTCGGCACGGTCGCCTCCGCAATAACAAGCCTGTTCTCGTGCATGTAGATTGACGTGAAGGTGCGGGATTGATCGGCGTTGTTGGTGAGCTGCAGTAGCATTCCTGCAACCAGATCCGAGAAATTCGACAACATGCTCGTGATCTTGGCGTCTCGTTCCAGGTACTTCGACGCGGCATAGACGACCGCGCTTCGCACGTCGGTTTTCCAGTATCCAAGACCGTAATCATGGACTGCCAGATCCA
>QHWL01000073.1:0-4929 GCA_003222555.1 Acidobacteriota bacterium
GAGCCGCACGTCGTCGGGCGTGGAGCGGTAGAGGATGCTCGTCAGCATGCCGTTGATGGCCACCGACTTGCCCGCTCCGGTCGATCCGGCGATCAGAAGATGCGGCATGCTGGCGAGATCTCCCATGAACGGCTCGCCATGAATCGTCTTGCCCAAGGCAACCGTCAGCTTCGAGGTCGAACGGCGATAGGCCTCCGATTCGAGTAGCTCGCGAAGCGAGATCTGCTCGCGGTTGCGGTTTGGGATTTGAATGCCGACCGTCGACTTCCCCGGAATGCGGTCGATGAGCACCGATTCGGCCTGCATCGCGAGGCAGAGATCGTCGGCGAGGCCGGTGATCCTCGAGTACTTCACGCCGGCGTCGGGCTTGAACTCGAACGTTGTGACGACGGGGCCTGGGTGGATTTGGACCACCGTGCCTTCGACCGCGAATTCCCGGCACTTCTCTTCGAGGAGCCGCGCGCTGTCCATCAGCTCGCGCTCGTCGATCTTTCGCTCCGTCTTGGGCGCGTCGAGCAACGCATGCGGCGGCAGTGTGTATTCGCCCTTGCGCCGTTCCGCCGGTGCCTTTGCAAGCGGCTCTGAATCGGGCAACGGCAGGAGAGGTCCGGGGAGACTCACCTTCGGCGGTTTAGGAGGCGCGAAGGATTTTCCGGTGCCAAACGGCGAGGAGACTCTCTGACTGCCGGAGGCTGGGCTGACGTCGCCCGACCAGTCGCGCGCGTCGTCGTTCCCTGGGCCGCCTAAGGCCGGGCGAGTCTTCGCGCCCCCCGATGCCGCCTCGGCCGCACCGGCGCCGACGGCCTTGGTGTCGGGCACCACGCCTTTTTTCGTGTGCTTCGCGATGACCTCGCGCCGCTGTTTCTCACGGCGGCGCTCTTCGCGCCAGTCGCCGACCGAGGCGATGGCTTGCGCGGTGCCGTCTTGAAGAGCGGCGCTCAGTGCCGCGAACAGACGGCCGAACGAAAACTGCGTCGACATGATGATGGCCAGGAAGATGAGCGTGAGGATCACGATCAACGACCCGGTGCGATTCAAGTATTCGGACAGCTGTTTGGCCAGCCACTCGCCCGCGTAACCGCCCGCGCGAAACGATTTCCCGGCCACCTCGAGGTTGACGAACACGAGGCTCAGAAACGCGCTGACGCACGCGAACAGCAGGCCGGTGCCGATCAACTTCGTAATGGCGGCGTCGAGGCCGCGGCACCAGAAATAATGCCAGCCGATGACGACCAGCACTGCGGGGATCAGGTACGAGCCGTAGCCGAAGAGCTGGAACGACAGCTCGGCCAGGAACGCGCCGACGCGGCCTGCGAAATTGGCCGGCGCCGCGAGGGGGCCGGTGCTGAAAAACCACACCGGGTCGCCCGGATCGTAGCTGGCGAGCGAAACAATCCAGATGAGCGCGGCGGCGAAGAGCGCCACGCCGACAAACTCACTGACCCGGCGCGAAGCGGTCGATCCACCCACGTGTCAGACCTCCATGATGACCGGCAGCACGAACGGCCGGCGGCCCGAACGTTTGCGGAAAAAGCGGCGCAGCTCCACGCGCAGCTTCTCCTTGATGAGTCCCTGGTCGGTGCGCTCTTCGACGCTCGCCTGCTCGATGACCTCGGTCAAGACGCGCGCGCCGTCGGCCAGCAGCGCCTGACTGTCTTCCATCACGAACCCACGCGTGACGATGTCGGGCACGCCCTCGAGCGCGCCTGTCTGCTTGTTGATGCAGACGACGGGGACGACGAGGCCGTCCTCGGCGAGATGTCGCCGGTCGCGCAGCACTTCGTCGCCGACCTCCCCTGTCCGCGTGCCGTCGATCAGCACGCGGCCGACCGTTGCCTTGCCGGCGACGCGCCCGCCCGCCGCGTCGAAATGGAGGACGTCGCCGTCTTCGATGAGCATGATCTCGGGCCGCGGATCGCGGCCGGCAAAGACACGCGCGGCGATCCGGGCGTGCTGCGAGAGCTGCCGGTACTCGCCGTGGATGGGAATAAAGTGGCGCGGCCGCACCAGCGAGAGCATCATCTTCAGCTCCTCCTCGCTGCCGTGCCCGGACACATGGACGTGCTTGATGCCTTCGTAAATGACTTCAGCGCCGCGGCGCGCCAGATGGTTGATCACACGGCCGATGGCTTTCTCGTTGCCCGGGATGGCGCGGGCCGACAACACGACGGTGTCGTCGGCTGTGAGCTTCACGTGGCGGTGATCGTCGATCGCGATCCGCGACAGCGCGGACATCGGCTCGCCCTGCGTTCCGGTCGTCAGGCAGAGGACGTCCTGCGCGGGATAGCTGCCGACGTCGGAATCGCGGATTTGCACCCCTGCGGGAATTCTCAAATAGCCGAGGCGCTGCGCGATCTCGGAGTTCCGGTCCATGCCGCGGCCGACAAAGGCGACCTTCCGGTCGAACTGGACCGCCAGATCGACGAGAATCTGCATCCGGAAAATGCTCGATGCGAATGCGGCGACTATCAGCCGGCCGTTCGTGCTGGTGAAGATCTCCTCGAACGCCTCCATGACCTCGACTTCCGCCCCGGTATAGCCACGCCGATCGATGTTCGTGCTGTCGGCGAACAGCGCCAGCACGCCTGTGGTGCCGAGCTCCGCGAACCGATGCACGTCGAAATGCTGGCCGTCGATGGGCGTCTGATCGATTTTGAAATCGCCACTGTGCACGACGACGCCCGCGGGCGTGTGAATCGCCAGCGCCACGCAGTCGGGAATGCTGTGCGTGACGCGAATGAACTCGATCGAGAACGGCCCTACGGTGACGCGATCCCGCGGTCGAACGGTCACCAGCCGCTTTCCGTTCGCGAGGCCGTGCTCCTGCAGCTTCGGCTCGACGAGCGCCAGCGTCAGCGGCGTGCCGTACACGGGTCCGTCGACGACCGGCAGCACGTGCGGCACACCGCCGATGTGGTCTTCGTGGCCGTGCGTCAGCACGAGCGCGGCGACTCGCCCCTTCTGCTGCAAATAGGTCAGATCCGGAATGATGCGATCGACGCCCAGGAGCTCAGGATCCGGAAACATGACGCCGGCATCGACGACGATGGTCGTCTCAGCCCAGGTGAGCGCCATCATGTTCATCCCGAACTCGCCGACTCCGCCGAGCGGAACGACTTCGAGCATTCTGAATTTGGAGTACAAACCTCGGTCGGCGACGTTCCTGGCGGAACGAATCCGACGAAGAGGCCGCGTGCCGCGGCGCAATCAGGCTGCTGGGCGCGCCTGAACAAACCAGAGGCGGGATGGCAAACAGTCCGGCGCGAGCCGGACGCGACGTACGCGCCGCTTCTCGAAAGTCCGGCTAAAGCCGGACACTACGTACTCGACACATCTCGAAACGACCGGTAGTGCCGCCTTCAGAGGTTGTGAACAAATCACGTTCAACGCAGAGACCGCGGAGGCCGCAGAGAAAGAAATGCTAAGGATCTCTCTGCGTGCTCTGCGTTCAAACGTCGCATTTTTTCACAGGCTCTTCGGGAGGGCAAGACATGATGCGTTTCCTCTCCGTAGTGTCCGCCTTGAGGCGGACAACACACGGCAGGTGAACAACTTAACAGGCGAAACTATAGCACAGCTCGACGGGAAACCGAAGCGAACGCGTCGGCAAGGTGGACCAGTTCGGTGATGGAGAAGGTCTCAGGTCGCCGCCGGCCGTCGAGATCGGCCAGGCCCAGGACCTCCGGCACCAACGACGGCCGTCCCGTTTTTGACCCTCCGGCCGCGGGATAGGCGAGAAGCGCGTTCGCCAGTGTTTTGCGGCGCCGCGTGAAGATCGCCTGAACGACGGCGGCGAAGACCTCCGGATCGGCCGCCGGCGGATCGGGCGGACGAAACCGGAGCCGCACGACCGCCGAGGCAACCTTCGGCATCGGTCTGAAGGCGCCGGGCGGCAGCGTGAAGAGCCGCTCGACGCCGGCCGCGTGCCCGATGAGGATGCTCAGAACCCCGTACTCGCGCGTGCCTGGCGAAGCGGCGAGGCGGTCCGCGACTTCGCGCTGGAGCATGAGGGTCGCATCCGCGAGGGCGATTCCGGCTGAGGAGAGCTCGACCAGCTTGAAGAGAATGGGGGAGGCGACGTTGTACGGCAGGTTGCCGACGACCCTGGGACTGGAGGCCGTATCTGCGAGCAGATCGCGCAAGCGATCGGCTGTCACATCCATGAAATCGCCTTCGACGATGGTGAGACTGCGAGGAGCCTCGTCCCGCAGCGTGGCGGCAAGATCGCGATCGATCTCGAACGCGACGACCCGGCCGCACCGGGCCGCGAGCGGCCGCGTCAGCGCACCGCGGCCAGGTCCGATCTCGAAAAACGTCTCGTCGGCTTCAGGCGCCACCGCGCGCAGCAGCTTCTCGACCCAGGCCGGCTCGAGGAAATGCTGCCCGAAACGTTTTCTTACTTGGCGTGGGGCCCCACCCCCACGCCCTGGCAAAGCTTCGCTGTCCCTCGGCCTCGAGCGTAGACTCTCGGCCTCGGGGTTCGATCGACGTGGGGCCCCACCCTTATCTACTCGCGCCGGGGGCCCACCCCCGGCGCTGTTGCTCAGCGCGTTCGCGCTTCGCAACGGCTCAGGGCTGTCCCGCCCTGGCAAACCTTCGCTGTCCCTCGGCCTCGAGCGTAGACTCTCGGCCTCGGGCTTCACTGGGCGTCACCTTCCGTGTACCCATGGCCCCGCCAGTACTTTTCTTCGATCTCTTCAATCTCTTCCTCGCTCAAACCGAAGTAGTGACCGACTTCGTGGATGAGCGTCTCGCCGATTGCGACGATCAAATCGTCTTCGTCGTCGGACTCGCGCTCGAGGGGACCTTGAAAGAGCAGGATGCGATCGGGCAGGGCGTTTCCGTAATCCCACGGACGCTCGGTGAGGGGAATGCCTTGATAGAGCCCGAGCAGGGTGTCTGCCGGCCCGATCTCCATTTCTCCGAGCA
>QHWL01000073.1:4956-15523 GCA_003222555.1 Acidobacteriota bacterium
GCGGAAGCGGCGCGGAATCGTCGTGAGGGCATCGGCGACGAAACGCTCGAACAACTCGCGTTTCATGGCCGGCGGCGCGGACTGCCTTTCGCCGTTCGCCGGACTCCTTCTCGGCGCCGGGCCGCCGCCCCGGGCGCGGCTCGCTTCAGCCTGCCGCTTACGCGGCCGGCGGGTACGGCGGCCTCTATCACGAGCCGGAAGTAGTCGCAATCCTCCTGCACGGCACATTGCTCGCAGAGCGGCTTTGGCCTGCAGATGCGGCGTCCGTGGAGGATGAGCGTATCGGACGTCCGCGTCCAGCGCTCGGGCGCGAGCGCGGCGCACAACTGCTGTTCGACGATCTCGGGGTTGTCCGATTCGGCGATGCCGATTCGATTCGACACTCGGAGCACGTGTCGATCGACCGGCAGCCCGGGCACCCCCAACGCATGACCGAGGACGACGTTGGCGGTCTTGCGTCCGACGCCGGGCAGCTTCAGCAGCGCTTCCATGTCGGCCGGAACCTCGCCGCGGTGGTCGTTTACAAGGGCCTGGGCCATGCCGATGATCGCACGGAAGAAGCCCGTCGAATGAATCTGGGGTTCGAGTTGCCGCGGTGTCGACCTGGCCAGCACCTCGGCGCTCGGATAACGCTTGAAGAGCGCGGGTGTCACAAGATTCACGCGCTGGTCGGTCGACTGAGCCGACAGGATCGTGGCCACGAGCAGCTCGAACGCGTTCGCGTGATGCAACTCGGTGTCCGCGTCAGGATGTTGCGTCTCGAGCTCGTCGAGGATGTGGCGTGTCTCGGCAGGCGACTTCATCAATTTACAATTTACAATTGAGAATTTACAAAGTGAATGACAAGACAAAGCGAGGAAGCAAGCGAACGGTCAACGGTGCCTCTCTTTGTAAATTGTAAATTGTGAATTGTAAATTGTCAGTATCTCAGTGAATCGGTCCGGTGTCTTTATTCCAGCCGACCTGGCTGTAAGACTCGGAGAACACGCGCCAGTGCTCCTGGAGCGCCGCGATGAGGTTGGGCGCGAACTGCACCGGGACGACGATCTTTGCGCGCACGGGCGCGCGGACGACGTGATCTGCTTCGGCTTCCTTGATCTCCTTGTCGGAGAGCGGCATCACCTCACAGAAGGTGAGCGTGAAGTCGAACGGCGTGTGCGCGATCGAACAGAAGTTCGCATACGTGCGGGGCGTCGCCGTGCTGTCGTCGGGAACGATGGTGAAATTGATCTGCTTGGGCTGATCGGCCATGCCCAAGTCTAATACCATTTCTTATGCTCGCGGGGCCCCACCCCCGCTCGCTAGCACGGACTTCGCTGTCCCTCGGCCTCGAGCGTAGACTCTCGGCCTCGGGTAAAATTCATGGAATCCACCCTGCCGTCCCGGCGCCTCGCTCGGGCCGCGGGCGCCTCGGGTCAATACTTCCGCATGACGCCCACAACGACACCCTGCACCTGCACCTGCTCTGGATCGACGAAAATCGGCTGCATCGCGACGTTGGCGGGCTGAAGGCGGACCTTGCCGCCAGAGTCGCGATAGAACTTCTTGAGCGTCACATCCGTGCCGCTCAACAGCGCAATCACCATTTCCCCGTTGTCGGCCGTCTTGCGATCCTCGACGACGACGAAATCGCCGTCGCGGATCTGCTCGTCGATCATCGAGTCGCCGCGAACACGCAGCACGTACGTGTCGCGCTTGCCGACGAGGTCTTCAGGGACCGAAATCGTTTCGCTCGAGGCGACGGCTTCGATGGGCAGGCCCGCGGCGACAAAGCCTAGAAGCGGCAGCTCGACGGCGCGGCCGCCCGTGCGCGCCGGCACCATCTCCACCGAACGACTGCGGTTCCAGGCTCGTTTGATGAAGCCTTTCTCCTGTAGGTTCGTCAGGTGTTTGTGCACCGTGGCGAGCGAAGAAAGCCCAAAGCGACGGCCGATCTCCTCGAGGCTCGGCGCGTAGCCGTGCTGCTGGATGAATTCGTTGAGGTAGTCGAAGATCTCGCGCTGCCGTTTCGTGAGCGGAAGCATCGGGCGTTCTCCTTGGAAGGGGCGGGGAAAGGCCCATCCCGCCTCTGAATTGAAGCACTATACGCAAAAGGAAGGCGAAGGTCAACGCCAATTCGAGGTCCCGTGCGCCTTTCGTGCTTGTGAAGAAAACCGTTAACCGCCGAGAAGAAAACGCGAAGAACTCTCGCCGTGCTCTGGGGTAGAACTCTTTAGGCTCCCGCCCCTCCGGCTCAGCGATGCTACGATCCCGCACGGTGAGCCTCCCATTTCGGATTCCGGCGCCGGGCGGACGTGCCTTCGACGTCGCCGGGTGTGGCCTCAACAGCGTGGACCTGTTGGCGGTCGTCGCCGAATATCCCCGCCGCAACAGCAAACAGCAACTCCAGCGGTTCGCCCGGATGCCGGGCGGACAGATAGCGACGGCATTGGTTACCTGCGCCAAGCTGGGTTGGACGACGCGGTATGTGGGCAGTTTCGGCGACGATGAGCTCGGCGTCATGTCGCGGGACAGCTTGACGAAAGAAGGGATCGACATCAGCGCGACGCGCATCATCGCAGGGACGACGAATCAGTTCGCGGTGATCCTTGTCGACCAGGCGTCGGGTGAGCGCACGGTGTTATGGGATCGGCACCCGGGGCTGACCATGGAACCGGGCGACGTACCGCAGGAGGCCGTCACCTCCGGCCGGATGCTCATCGTCGACTGCCACGAGACCGCAGCGGCCACCCAGGCAGCGCGCTATGCCAGACACGCAGCTATCCCGACGGTGCTCGACGTCGAAAAGGTGAGGCCGGGAATCTCGGATCTACTGCACCAGATCGACGTAATCATCGCCGCCCAGGATTTTCCGACGGCGCTCACCGGTTACGAAGATGTCGGTCGGGCGTTGGAGGCGATGGCGCGCGAGTACGCCGCGCCGGTGGTTTGCGTCACGCTCGGCCAGGACGGCAGTCTGGCGCGGTGCCGGAACCGGGAGATTCGGACGCCGGCCTTTCCCGTGGAGTGCGTGGACAGCACCGGGGCCGGCGACGTCTTCCGGGGCGCCTTTGTCGCAGCGTGTCTGCGGTCGCCTGACGCCGATATCGAGGAGGTGTTGAGCTACGCCGCTGCGTCGGCCGCCCTGAGCTGTCGCGCCCTGGGGGCGCGCGGCGGGATACCCCGGCCCGATGAAGTCGAGCGCCTTCTCATGGCCGGGCATTTGTAACCTTGTTGCCGGCGTCATGGTCTAACCGTGGTACGGCGAATTGACAGAAGGCCAACGCGTGACACTATCGCTTGCGTGGACACTACCCAGAAGGTGTCAGCCGGAGTGGGACATGACGGCCTCGCGGCGTGACGCGAGGGCTGGCCCGCCGTCACCGGCGGCGGCTGCTGCAGCCGACGGTTCGCTGGCCGGCCTGGACGAAGCGGCGCTCGTCGCGGCATGCCAGGCGGGCCGGACCGGCGCCTTCGATGTCGTGGTGGAGCGGCACCGGCGTGCGATATACCTGCTGTGCTACCGGTTTGTCGGCAACCACGAGGCTGCCAGCGATCTTTCGCAGGACGTGTTCCTGCGGGCGTCCCGCGGGCTCTGCAACTTTCGCGGGCAGTCGTCGCTAGGCACGTGGCTGCACCGCATCGGCGTCAACGTGTGCCTGACGCGCGTGAGCGCGAAAACGCTCCCGAGCGAGTCGATCGACGAGCAGCAGCACGTCGACACGCGCAGTGAGTCACCATCCGAGCTCGTGCTGAAAGCGGAGCGCGCGGTGCGCGTGCGCGCGGCCATCGCGCAACTTCCTCGCAAGCAGCGAGCGACCTTGATCCTTCGGACATATCACGAGATGTCACACCAGGAAATCGCGGACATCCTGGGCAGCTCGGTCGGCGCGGTCAAGGCGAATTTCTTTCACGCGCTGGGGAACCTGAAAAAGCTGCTCGGAGACGAAAAATGACGCGTCACCTCAGCCCAGACCACCTCATCGATCTCGCCGAAGGCACGCGTCCCGAATCGTCGGCGCCGCACCTCGAGTCGTGCGAGGCGTGCAGGCGGCAGCTCGCTGACATGCGCGCCATGATGTCGGCCGCGTCGGAGGTGGCCGTGCCGGAGCCCTCACCTCTGTTCTGGGACCATTTATCCGACCGCGTACGGCAGGCCGTCGCCCTCGAAGCCGCGCCGCGCCGCGCGTCGCGGTGGGAGCGGTGGTTGCGGTCGCAGGTGATCTTGCCGGTTTCGGCCGCCGCCCTCGCGGCCGTCATCATCGCGGCGGTAATTGGCGCGCGGCCAGATCTGCCAGCCGCGAGGTTAGAGGTCGTTTCAGCGTCCCGGCCTGCGGAGGCGTCGGAACCACCGTTGTTCGAACCGCTCGACGCCCTGGACGATTCGTCGCTGCGCCTCGTCGCGGATCTCACCGCAGAGCTCGACTGGGAGGCCGTGAGCCGGATGGAATTGACGACGCACGCCGGCGGGGCGGACGAGGCGGTGCGCGAGCTCAATCGCGGCGAGCTGGGCGAGTTGCAGCGGTTATTGAAGGAAGAGCTGGCTCGGCCCGGCGTTTGAGGCGTACACTGGTGGCAGGTCCAAGAGACCCAGGCAACGGACAGGTTCAAAGGACCCCGAAATACGACGTTTTGAACGCAGAGCTCGCAGAGCTTACGGAAAAATGCACCACGAAGACACTCTGCGGCCTCCGCGTGATTTGTTCACAATGAAAACCGTCGTCCTCTTCGCGCTCTGCGCGCTCGTTCCGGCGGCGGTCTTCGCGCAAGGACAACCGCCGGGGGGTGGAGCGCCGCTAGAACAGCCGGGTGTGTCACCGGCTGAAATCCAGCGGATGTTCGACGCCTACGCGCTCCTGCAGGCGCAGGACCAACTCAAAATCAGCGACGAGCACTACCCGCAGTTTCTCTCGCGGTTCAAGGCGTTGCAGGATGCTCGTCGCAAGGCGCTGCAGGAGCGGACCAGAATCATTCAGGATCTGCGCCGCCTCGCGAGCGACGCGCAGCCCGATGAAACCCAGATCAAAGATCGGCTGAAGGCGCTCCAGGAGCTCGAGGCGCGGTCGGGGGTCGAAGTCAGAAAGGCCTACGACGGCATCGATCAAGTGCTCGACGTGGGCCAACAGGCGAAGTTCCGCGTGTTCGAAGAGATGATGGAGCGCCGGAAGCTCGAGCTCGTGACGCGCGCGCGACAGGCGAACCGCCTCAAGGGAAGGCTGTAGGGGCATCCATGCGTAGTAAACATTTCAGGTCGTCCATCGCCGCAGCGCTGGCTGGCGCGGTGCTCGCGCACGCATCTCTCGCCGCCGACGTCCAAACCACGCGTCGCGACGCCGATCTGCTCAAACAGAAAGTCGCGACCATCCAGCTCGGGGCAAAGTCCTCGGGGCCGCCGCGCCGAACGACTCTCACGCAAAACGAAGTCAATGCGTACTTCGCGCTCGACGCACAAAACGATCTTCCGGTGGGCGTCGTCGAGCCATCGGTGACGATTCTCGGGACCGGACGGGTGTCGGGCCGGGCCGTGGTCGATCTCGACGCGGTTCGAAAATCCAAGAATCCGACAAGTCTGCTCGATCCGGCCACCTACTTGACCGGCCGGTTGCCCGTCACCGCCATCGGTGTCCTCAAGACGAGCAATGGAGTGGGGCGGTTCCAATTCGAATCGGCGACCGTGGGCGGTATCCCGCTTCCGAAAACGCTGCTGCAGGAAATCGTCAGCTACTACTCGCGCACGCCGGACACCCCGGCCGGCGTCAACCTCGACGATCCGTTTACCTTGCCCGCGCGCATTCGCGAGATTCAGGTCGAACGCGGACAGGCCGTGATTATCCAGTAGCGCAGGTCTTTAGAGCGTGTGAAAATGCGTCGTTTGACCGCAGAGCACGCAGAGCACGCCGAGAATTCTTAGCGTCTTCTTCTCGGCGGTCTCGGCGCTCTCGGCGGTTAACGGTTTCTTCACAGGCTCTTTTGAGCTGCACAGGCCAGCGGCAGCGGCGGTTTCTAGACCTGCACACACGGAATGACTTCATCCGACGACGTGCTCGCGACGCCCTTGCAGTACCTCAAGGGCGTCGGGCCTCGTCGCGCCGCCGACTTCGCGCACGTTGGGCTCGTCACGGTCGAAGACCTGCTGTATCGGTTTCCGCTCCGGTACGAAGACCGGAGCCGTCTGCAGCCGATCGCCTCCCTCAAAGCAGGTCAGTCCGCGTCCGTCACGGGCCGCATTCTGAGCTGTCATCTCCGATCGACGCGCCGGCCGGGATTCAAGATCTTCGAAGCGCTTGTCGGCGATCCGAGCGGCGCGCTGCGGGTGACGTGGCTGAATCAGTCATTTCTGAGGGACGTCTTCGCCCCGGGACAACACGTCGTGCTGTTTGGCCCGGTCGAGATGCGCGTGGGCGGCCTGCAGCTCACCAACCCGCAGTATGAAATTCTCGACGACGAGGAGGGCGAGACGATTCACACCGGCCGCATCGTGCCGGTGTACGAGAAGACGGGAAGCGTCACGCCGAAGATTCAGCGGAAGCTGGTCTACGCCGCAGTGCAGCGCCTTCCTGCCGATCTTCCCGATCATCTCCCGGAAGCGATTCGTGCGCGGTTCGACTACCCGTCGCGCATGGCGGCGCTCGTGGCAGCGCATTTTCCGCCCGACGGGGCGTCGCTCGAGGCTTTGAACCAGTTCGCAACGCCGGCGCAGCAACGTCTGATTTTCGAAGAGGCGTTCTTGTTCCAGACGGGCGTCATGGCGCGCCGGCGGTCGGCGGCGGCGGAACGCAAGCCGATGCCGGTCGGCGTCGACGATCGCATTCGGGAGTCCGCGCGTCGCGTCTTGCCCTTCAAGCTCACACCCGGGCAGAAGCAGGCGCTGAAGGAAATCGTCGACGATCTGCAGCGGCCGCAGCCGATGAACCGCCTGCTCGAGGGCGACGTAGGGGCGGGAAAAACGATCGTGGCGCTCCTGGCGGCTCTGGTCGCGATGGAGAACGGACTGCAGGTCGCCTTCATGGCGCCGACCGAGATCCTGGCCGAGCAGCACTTCTTCAACATCTCGCAGCTCTTGCGGACGTCGCGGTTTCGCGTCGCGCTGCTGACCGGCGCGACCGCGAGCGCCCGGCGCCGGGAACAGCTCGCCGAAATCGAAGCCGGCACGATCCATCTGGTGGTGGGCACCCATGCGCTGGTGCAGGGCGATGTCCGCTTCAAACAGCTCGGCCTGGCGGTCATCGACGAGCAGCACCGGTTCGGTGTGCTGCAGCGCGCCCTGCTCAGGGCGAAGGGGCTCCATCCCGACGTGCTCGTCATGACGGCGACTCCGATCCCGCGGACGCTGGCGCTCACGGTGTACGGCGATCTCGACGTGTCGGTGATTCGCGACATGCCGCCCGGGCGTCTGCCGATCAGGACGCTGGCGAAGCCCGAATCGCGTCGCGACGAGGTGTATCAGTTCGTCCGCGCCCAGCTCGACGCCGGCCGCCAGGCTTACGTGATCTATCCGCTCGTCGAGGAGTCGGACAAGGTCGATCTGAAAGCGGCGACGGAAATGGCGGATCATCTGGCGCAGGAAATCTTTCCGGCCTATCGGGTGGGCCTGCTTCACGGGCGGATGAAACAGGACGGCAAGGAGCATGTGATGAAAGCGTTCGCCGCCGGCGAGCTGCACATCCTCGTCTCGACGACGGTCGTCGAGGTCGGCGTCGACGTTCCGAACGCCAGCGTGATGATCGTCGAGCATGCGGAGCGATTCGGGCTGTCGCAGCTGCATCAGCTGCGCGGCCGCGTGGGGCGGGATCGGCATCAATCGTTCTGCTTTTTGTTGTATCAGGCCCCGTTGTCCGACGAGGCCCGCGGCCGGCTCAAGGCCATGACCGACACGACCGACGGATTCGAGATCGCCGACCGCGACCTGGCCTTGCGCGGTCCCGGAGATTTTTTTGGCACGCGGCAGGCCGGCGTACCGACGTTCCGGCTCGTCGATCTCATTCGCGATCGTGCGCTGCTCGATCTCGCGCAGCGCGAGGCGGCGCAGTGGTTCGACCGTGCCGCGCCGACGCCGGCGGCCGTCGACCGGTTGCTGCACGGCTGGGAACAGCGGTTCAAGTTGATCGAGGTGGGGTGAGGGAGCGCCTGCGGCCCGAGCGAGGCGCCGGGGTCAGGTGGGGCTGGTGGGTAGGTCAGGGAGGGATCGTCACGTCACATGCGAGTCATCGCAGGATCGCTGAAAGGCCGTCGCCTCGAGGCACCGACGTGGGAAGGGTTGCGGCCCACCTCCGACAAGCTGCGCGAAACGCTCTTCAACATTCTCGCCGCCCGGATTGTGGGCGCACGCGTGCTGGACGGCTACGCGGGGACCGGCGCCGTCGGCATCGAAGCACTCAGCCGCGGCGCCGTGTACGCGACCTTCATCGAGCAGGATCGGCGCGCGCAGGCGCTCATCGAAAAGAATCTGGCGCACTGCGGGATTGCGGACGGCTATGCTATCATCCGCGCAACCGTTGCTCGCGGGCTCGAAAGGCTGCGCGGGCAGCCCGCGTTCGACATCATCCTGCTCGATCCGCCGTACACAAGCGGCGCAATCGCCGACGCCGACGGCCCGCTGGCCGCAGCGGCCGGCGTGATCGCGGCCGGCGGCGTCCTCATTCTCGAGCACGCACGAAAACGACGCGCGCCGGAAACGGCGGGACGGTTGGTTCGCTCGCGGGAGGTGCCTTCGGGGGATTCGGTGCTTTCGATTTATGAAGGTAGAAGTTAAAAGGCGAAGGCCCTTTTTCCTTCTTCCTTTTGACGTTTAACTTTCTGTTATGTCCACCCTAGCCGTCTATCCCGGCTCGTTCGACCCGCTGACCAACGGCCACGTCGACATCATCGCGCGCGGCGCTCGTCTGTTCGACCGTATCATCGTCGCCATCCTGTTGAACGCCGAGAAGGCGCCGCTCTTCTCGGTCGCGGAGCGGGTCGACATCGCGCGCGAGGTGTTCAAGGGCCGCCCCAACGTCGAGGTCGACACGTTCGACGGACTGCTGGTCGACTACGTCGAGCGGCGCCACGCGCAGGTCATCGTCCGCGGTCTGCGCGCCGTGTCGGATTTCGAGTTCGAGTTCCAGATGGCGCTGATGAATCAGCGGCTCAACTCGAACATCGAGACGGTGTTCATGATGCCCGCGGAAAAGTACACATACATCAGCTCGCGGCTGATCAAGGAAGTCTTCTCGCTCGGCGGCCGCGTGAGTGGCCTGGTGCCCGACCTGGTCGAGGAGCGGCTGCGCGAGAAGCCCGAGGCGCAGCCGATTGGCGCGGGCGTCAAAGACAAAAGGTAAAAGGTCGAAGGCAGAAGGACAAGGGCAAGAAGTAGAAGGCACTACCTATGACACGGCTGGCGGATCGGACGAAGCGAATCGCGAGTTCGGCGACGATGCAGGTGACCGCGACGGTTGACAAGCTGCGCCGCGCCGGGATCGAGGTGATCGACTTCGGCGCGGGCGAGCCCGACTTCCCGACGCCGGACGCCATCAAGACGGCGGCCCACGCTGCGATCGACGAGAATTTCACGAAGTACACGCCGACGCCAGGCATCGCCGAGCTGAAACGCGCCATCTGCGATCGGTATCGGATCGATTACGGCGTCGAGTACTCGGAATCTGAAGTCATCGTCAGCGCCGGCGGTAAGCAGGCGTTGTTCAATGCCGCGCTGGCGCTCTTCGGCCCCGGCGACGAGGTGATTACGCACGCCCCGGACTGGCCCACGCTGACCGAGCAGATCAAGCTCGTCGAGGCGACGCCCGTGCTCGTGCGCACGCATGCCGACGACGGCTTCGCGATTCGCGCCGCGACGATTCTGGCCGCCATCACGCCTCGCACGCGCGGCGTGATCATCAATTCGCCCTGCAACCCCACCGGGGCGCTGATTTCGGAGGACGAGCTGGCGGCGATCGCCGCGGTCACGGCGCGCCAGGGGATCTGGCTCGTCGTCGATCTTTGCTACGAGAAGCTCATCTACGACGCCGTGCCCCACAACCTGCCCTCGGTGCTCGCGCGACACTGCCGCGATCTCGCGATTATCTGCGGATCGGCCTCGAAGTCGTACGCGATGACCGGGTGGCGTTGTGGCTGGGCTATCGGGCCGGCGGCGGTCGTGGCCGCGTGCAACGCCATCCAGAGCCATTCAACGTCCAACGTGTCGTCGATCACGCAGAAAGCGGCCGTCGCGGCGCTCACGGGATCGCAGGCGCCGGTCCGCGCGATGCTCGACGAGTACCGGACGCGCCGCGACAAATTGTCCGAGTGGCTGGCCGCCGATCCGCGGCTTCGTTGTCGCAAACCGGCCGGAGCGTTTTACATGTTCGTCGACGTCGGTGACGTGCTGTCGGTCGACGGCCTGCGCACCTCGACCGATTTCGCGCAGGCGCTGCTCGACGAGGCGCGGGTCGCCGTCACACCGGGCGAAGCCTTCGATGCCCCAGGGTTCATCCGGCTGTCGTACGCGACCTCGATGGAGAAGCTGCGCGAGGGCAGCCGGCGCCTGCTCGAGTTCGTGGCGAGGCACGCCGAAAAGCGTTCGGCTGCGGTGAGATGATTCCGAGAGTGTGAA
>QHWL01000601.1 GCA_003222555.1 Acidobacteriota bacterium
CGGGCCGTTAGCGTGAACGGACAGAAGGCGCTGTCGGAAGGCAGACGCCTCAGCGGCGTCGTCACAAACGCAACCCAGTCGGGGCGCGTGAAGGGGCTGGCCCACGTCGCGGTGCGGTTCGATACACTGATGCCGACTGGCAACGAACGATACAACATCCAAACCGCCGCGGTGGTTCGGACGGCGCCGTCGACGAAAAAGAAGGACGCCCTCGAGATCGGCGCGCCCGCGGCGGGCGGCGCGATCATCGGCGGCCTGCTCGGCGGGAAAAAAGGGGCGGTTATCGGTACGGCGGTCGGCGGCGGTGGGGGCGCCGCGGTTGTCCTGTCGACACGCGGGAAAGAGATTCATATCCCAAAGGGCGCCGCGCTCACGCTCCGGTTGTCTCAGCCGCTCACGGTAAGGGTCCGCGGCTAACCCTGTTTTTACAAGTGCGGCGGGGCTTCCGCCTTCGCGCGCTTCGGCGAGACGCGCCGTAGCCTTCGCGGAGGCGGTCGCACCCGCGTCGCAGGCCTGAAATAAAAGGCCTGCGCCACCACAGCCATGGGAAACGGTTTAGTGCGGGCCGCGCACGTTTGGAAGATCCTGCGGTAGGCTGTAGCCGATGCCCGATTGGTCCGGCCTCGACCCGCGAGATCCGAGCCTCGAGCCCAGAGCCCCGACCGAGCGCTCCCCTTCGCGAATCGTCGAACGGACAGTCGCGCTGCTCGAAGTCCTTCTCTGCTCCGATTACCCGACGCAGTCCGCCATCGGCGCGACCTTCACGGTGTTCGGCTTCGCGCCATTCACCCCGCACGGTCGGCTCTCGGTTCCCTACGTCGTCACACTTTCGCTCGTCGACACGGCATTCCTGATCGGACTCATCGTGCTGTTCCTCCACGTTCACGGCGAGCGCGCTCGCGACGTGTTGCTGGGGCAACGGCCGGTACTGGGGGAAGCACGGTACGGCCTGCTGCTGACGATCACCACGCTCGTCATCGGCATCGCGGTGCTGGCCTCGATCAGAACCTTTGTGCCTGCGCTCCACAACGTCGAGCACAACCCGCTGCAAGACCTGATGGCCAACCCACACGACGCGTGGCTGTTCATGCTCGTCGTCGTCGTCGCCGGAGGGGTACGCGAAGAAATCCAGCGCGCGTTCGTGCTGCATCGATTCGAAGCGTGGCTGGGCGGGCGTTGGGTCGGCATCGTCGTGGGCAGCGCGGCGTTCGGCGCGGGACATTTGTTGCAGGGCGCCGACGCGGCGGTCGCGACCGGCCTCCTCGGGGTGTTCTGGGGGATTGTGTACTTGCGACGCCGTTCGGTGGTCGCGCCCATCGTGAGCCATTCAGGCTTCAACGTGCTGCAAATCGCGCAATATCTGCTCGTCGGAGGGTAGAATCCTCCCGTGGTCGACAGAGAGTGGCGGGAAGCGATCGACATGCGATCGTCGCTCGTGAGCATCGGGCTGGTCGTCGTGGCCGGCTCGCTGCTGCGGTTCTGGAACTTGCGGCACGGCCTCATCGCGCCGCTCGAGACGGAGGTCATCGGCCCCGTCCTGCTTTTGATTCACACCGGATCGTACCGGCCGCAGGCGCTGGCGCAACCGACCCTGCCGATCTATCTGCACACTCTCGTCGCCGTCCTGCATTTCATCCTGGGGGCGATCGTGGGCGTTTGGCGATCGGTTGCCGAGTTCGGTCCGGGGCAGGTCGTCGCCTGGGGGCGCGGTCTGTCGGGGCTTCTCGGCACAGCGGTCGTCTTCATCGTCTATCAGATCGGCATGCGATGGGGCGCGCGCCATGCCCTGCTTGCGGCGGGACTGATGGCGGTGACGCCAACGCACGTAGCGGTCTCCCGCCAGATCGGCGAAGGATCGCCGCTCACCTTCTTCTCCGCGCTGAGCCTGCTGCTGTCGCTCGTCGCGATCGAGCGAGGAGGACGGCGCCGATTCATCATCGCAGGCGCGGCGGCGGGACTTGCCGCCGCGAGCCACTACGCGGGCGTCGTTGTCGTGGTCGTGCCGCTGGTCGCCGCGTGGATGACGAGGAGCGACGACAACTCGCGCGTCTCACGCGCCATGGCGGTGTCGGTCGCCGCTGTCGCGGCGTTCATCGCGGCGACGCCGCTCAGCGTGCGCGATCTGCCGGGTTTTCTGAACGGCCTGGCGATTGCGGCTTCGCCCGCCGGGAACGACCTGGCGGGCCACGCCGAGCTGCTGCAACAGCTCGTCTGGGGCCTTCAGTGGCCGGGGGTGATCCTGGCCTTTGCCGGCCTCAGTCTCGGCATCGTGCGCGCCATCACCGGACCGGGCCATACGCGGTGGACGCTGCTCGTCAGCTTCCCCGTAGTGTACTTCGCGCTCGTGGCGTGGCATGGGGCATCGTCGGAGACGATTCTGCTTCCACTGCTGCCCGCGACGACCGTCATCGCGGCGATCGCCGTCATCTCCGGCGTGAGTCTGCTCCGCCGCTTCGACATCCCGCGCGCCGCCCGGACCGCGCTCATCGCGACGCTGACCGTGTTGGCGGTGTTGCCGCCCGCGGTATTTTCGATTGAGCTGGTACGGCAGGCCGGCCGCGAAGGCGTCAGCGCCCGGGCAGATAGAAATCGATGATGTCGGCGCGCCGACGCAAACCGGCGAGCCATTCGCCGATGAGGGCCTG
>QHWL01000602.1 GCA_003222555.1 Acidobacteriota bacterium
CGAGCGGCGCCACGTCCCCGGTGTCGTCGCTCGTGCGCCGCAGCGCTGCGCGCACGCGAGCCAGCAGTTCGTCGGTGCCGAACGGTTTGGTGAGGTAGTCGTCCGCACCGGCATCGAGTGCCTCAACCTTCGCCCGCTCCCCGCCCTTGACCGAAAGCACGACGATGGGCACCTTGGAGACCGCGCGAATTCGGCGGCACAGCTCCATGCCGTCCATGTGTGGCATGCACAAATCGGTGAGCACGAGGTGGGGCCGCCACTCAGTGAAGGTGGACAGCGCGGACCGGCCTTCCGGTGCAGTCCTCACCGCATACCCCTGACTCGCCAACACCGTCTGTAACACTCGTGTGATTTGCGGCTCATCGTCCACGACCAGGACACGCATTGTGTCGATCATCGGTTACTCCATTTCTTTCGAGTTCTTTCGAGCGGACTGCATCGCCTGCTTTGAGTGTTGGGACGTGCCTCAACGGCGATCCATTCGGACGCCCGAGTGTTGCAAACACCGGTCCACGCTCGCGACTTACAGACTGGGAACAAATCACGATCAACGCAGAGACCGCGGAGCCGCCGTTCAGAGCCGACCGTCAGAAAACAAGAGGACAGTACGACCTCGTTTGGTGGCGTATGACGGGCGGCGTTCTGTGCCGCAATTCGTTCAAGCGTGTGACAACCCCGTGGCAATGACGTCCGCGAGGGACAAACCACTGGGGCTCGTTCAGAGCATTTCGAGCGGCGTCGCCTTGGTCGGCGGCGGAAAAGCGCGATCGAGCTCGGCAAGATCTGTGGTCGTGAGGCGGAGCTCGAGGGCGCCGCGGTTCTCGCGGACGTGTTCGAGGCGACTCGCTTTCGGAATCGCCACGACTCCGTCCTGCCGGAGCACCCAAGCAAGCGCCACCTTAGCCGGCGTCGAGTCCTGCCGCTTGGCCACGCGCCGAAGGTGCCGGTCTTTCACCAGCCGCCCCTGTTCGATTGGCGAGTAGGCCATGACCGGAATGGCACGCACGCGGCACCAGGGCAGGAGCGCGTACTCGATACCGCGCCGAGTGAGGTTGTAAAGCACTTGGTTGGTCGTCACGGCCGACCCACCGATCAGGACAGCGAGTTCCTCCATGTCTGAGACATCGAAATTGCTCACGCCCCAGTGACGGATCTTGCCCGCGCGCAGGAGCGCGTCGAACGCCTCCAGCGTTTCGTCGAGCGGGACTTCGCCGCGCCAGTGCAGGAGGTAGAGATCGAGCCGGTCCGTCTCGAGGCGCCGCAGGCTCGCCTCGCACCGAGCGATCGTCTCGCGCCGCGTCGCATGATTGGGCAGCACCTTGCTGACGAGGAACGCGTCGGATCGTCGTCCGGCGATCGCCTTGGCCACGAGCTGTTCGGCGGCGCCCCCGGCATACATTTCGGCCGTGTCGATGAGCGTCATGCCGAGGTCGAGTCCCAGGCGAAGCGCCGCGATCTCGTCGGCGCGACGCTCGGCATCCTCCGCCATCCCCCACGTTCCCTGGCCGAGCACGGGAATGACTTCGCCCGACGGCAGAGTGGCCGTACGAATTGCTGTCGACAGCGTCGGGTGCACGGACATGACGTTCGTCTCTTACGACCTCGGTGGAAGCTCGATTTTCTTGATGCTTTCGAGAAGCCGGTTCAACTCTGCGGTCTCTGCGTTTACCTTGATTCGCGTCTACGTCTTTTACTTCATGTCCCAGCGGACGAAAATGAAAGTGACGTGGTCCTTGATGTCCGAGAAGTGGTGCGGCACACCCGCCGGGATAAACATGACATCACCTGGCTTGAGAACCGTCGAGACGCCGTTGCGAATCGAGGTGCCGGTCATTTCACCCTCGGCGCCGCCCGGCTTCCCGTCGACGAGCTCGCCGCCGGAAGTGAATGTCCCCTCGCCTTCCCGCATGATCATGAAGTCCGCGCGCTTCCCATGAACCAGGACCGGCTGGGTCCCCTTCAGACGGCGCATCTCGGTGTTGAAGGTTGGCTCTGAGAAAAAGTTGAAATTCACAGCGGGTTCTTTTCTGGTGATGAGAGTGGCGGCTTCCGCATTTAGCTGCGCCGCCGTCCAAACCTTGGGCTGGGTCGGCACCCGATTGCCTCGCCCCTGGCCCTGAGCCTGAGGTTGCCCCTGGCCCTGGCCCTGGCCTTGACCTTGACCCCGATCCTGACCGAACACGATCGCGCCGCACAAACCGATCGCGACGATTCCGCAAACCCCGACAGCCTTGGCACTCATTCCTGTCCCCCCTTTTAGTTTAGAGATTCTGAACGAATACGTTCAACGCAGAGACCGCCGAGGCCGCGGAGAAGAAATGCCCGGGAATATACAAGAGCATTCAGAACGTCGCCCGGAAC
>QHWL01000591.1 GCA_003222555.1 Acidobacteriota bacterium
GCTCGCGCATCGCGAGCATGCCGCCGTCGCCGGCACCGTATACGACGACGCGGCGGCCAGTACTCTTCCGGCGCTGGATGTACTCGCCTACGAGCCTGAACGACGCCCGTGACAATGTGACGGCCAGCAGCAATAGGACCGCATAGATGGCAAATACGGTCCGCGAGTAGCTGAAGAACCGGTAAACGTACAGAATCACCAGTTCGGCGGAAGCCACGCCCAGGAACACGCCCTTCGCCACCACGACCGTATCCATCATGCCGAAGTGGCGCCACGTGCCGCGATAGACGCCAACGACGAAAAACGCGAAGAGCTGCGCCGCCAGCACCACGGAGAGCGAGCGCGTGAAGTTGGCGAAGTTCTTCATGAAATCTTCAGGGTCTTCGAATCGCAGCCTGTAAGAGAGGTAGTACGCAAGCGCGATCAGGCAGAAATCGAGCACCACCTCGGCCACGCGTCGCTTGTACATGAAATTGACGACGATTGGCGTCAGGCGGCGCTCCCGGACCCGCACGTCGGCCTCGTCGTAGACGCGGATGCCGGCGAGGTAGGCGGCAAAGAGCACCATCGCGACGAGAAAGAGCACGGCCGCCGGCGCTGCCCAACTCTGGTTCACATACTCGATCGCGATCCCAATCGCGCCACCGATCGCCGCCAGCAACCAGAGCACGGCCACCGCACGACGCTCGGAGAGGCCGATGGCCACGAGCCGATGCGACGAATGATCGCGACCGCCCTCCGCCGCCGAGCGGCCCGACAAGACCCGTGACACGGTCACGAGCGTCGTATCGAAAATCGGAATCATCAGGACGAGCACCGGCACCGCCACGATCGACAGCACGTCGCGGCGACCCGTGTCGACATTGCCGACGCTCAACGTGACGGCCGCAAAGCTGAACCCAATCAGCAGCGAACCGCTGTCGCCCATGAAGATCGATGCCGGGTGCACGTTGTACACGAGAAAGCCGGCCGTGGCGCCCAGCAGCAGCGAGAGGTAGCGCAGGCTGACAAACGTCGAATCCGATGATCCCGGCAGCAGATCGACGAGCAGCGCCGCGCCGACGATCAGCGCAATGCCGGCACAGAGCCCATCCATGTTGTCGAGCAGGTTGAACGCGTTCGTCATGCCGACGACCCACACGAGCGTCAGCAGCATGTCGAGCGTCACGGAATTCACCCAGTGAATCCGGTAGTCAAAGAACAACAGCGTCGCGCCGAGCGCAATTTCGACGATGAGCTTCGTCGCCGGCTTGAGTCTGATGAAGTCGTCGGCGAGACCCGTCAGAAAGACGAGCGCGGCGCAGATCACGAGCACCGGAGCGTCGCGGACGACGCCGAATATCGCCGCGCCACACCGCCGAGCAGCGCGACCGGGCTTTGATGCCAGCGATCCACCCGCGGGTGGGCCACGCGGCCCAGGCGCAGCGCGAACAGCCTGCAGAGAGGTACCAGAGCCAGCGAGAGGACCAGCGCCAGAAGGAACGGTTTGACCAAGGCCAGGAAGAACGGATTGACTACAGCTGACATGCGTGAAGGATGGTCCCGGTATAGTAACCCGGAAGCGATCTTTTAATCGTCACGCTGGACCGACCGCCGAGGCGACCGCGGGTTGAGCCGCGCGCGCGCGCCGGCCCCACTCGGGCAGCAACTGGAGCCAGCGTTCGAACGCGAGCAGGCACCAGATCTGCTGGCCAAGATTGGCCTCGCCCGACTCGTGCCGTCTGACGATCGTTTCAACCTCGGCCGCCGCGAGGTAGCCCCGGCAGCGCGCGCTGGAGGCCAGCAGGGTGTCACGGACATACGGGCGCAAGTCACCTCGGAACCATCGATCGAGCGGCACGCCGAACCCCATCTTTCCGCGACGGTTGATCCGATCGGGAAGCAAATCGGCGAACGCCTCGCGCAGGATCGCCTTCGTCGGGCCGGCCCACGGGAGTTTCCAGGCGTCGGGCAGCGTGGCCGCATATTCGGTCAGCTCGCGATCCAGGAAGGGCGCGCGCGCTTCGAGCGACACAGCCATCGTCATCCGGTCGGACTTGACGAGCAGATCGCCCGGCAGATACGTGAGGAAGTTCGCCAACAACAACCGGCTGAGCGGCGACCGGTGCGTCAGCTCGTCAAAGTGCCGGCGCAGAGGCCGCAGAGGGTCGATGGCGGGCGGCGGTTGTCTACCGTCCCGCGCGAGCAACTGGTCCAGGTCCTCGAGAAAGAAGCTGTTCCACCGCGTCAGCCGTTCGAGCAGCGGCAATCTCATGTACCGCGCGAAACGGCGCGTGCGCGACAGCCAGTGCCGCTCGTGGGACGGCGCGGGCAACGGCGACAGCAGCGCCGACAGCACGGCGCCACTCCACGGCGGCAGCCGTTCGGCGGCAAGCGCCGAGCGAAAGCGCAGGTAGCCGGCGAACAGTTCGTCGCCGCCGTCACCGGTCAGCACGACCGTCACGTGCTGGCGCGTCAGTTGTGAGACGAGGTAGGTCGGAATGGCCGATGAGTCGCCGAACGGACCATCGTGGTGCCAGAGCAGTGTGTCGATGAGATCGATGGCGGACGGCGTGACGCGGAACTCCGTGTGATCGGTGCGGAATCGTTCCGCGACTTCGCGCGCGTAGGACGTTTCGTCGTACGCCGCGTCTCCCTCGAAGCCGATGCTGAAGGTCTTGACCGGGTCGGGCTTCAGGCCGGCCATCAGGCCGACCACGATCGTCGAGTCGACACCGCCGCTCAGAAACGCCCCGAGGGGCACGTCGCTAATGAGTCGCCGCTCGACTGCTCTGGTGGTGAGTGAACGGACCAGGGCGACGGCCTTGCGCCTGTCGGGGAGGACGGCCGGCCGCGCATCCGCCTCGGGGAACCGGAGTTTCCAGTAGGTCCGGCACTCGGTCGCGCCGTCTGCGGAGACGGTGACGATGGTACCGGGTTCAACCTGGGCGACACCGCGGTAGAACGTGTCGGGACCCGGCACGTAACCGTAGATGAAATAGTACGGAATTGCCTCGTCGTTGATGGCGAGACTGATGTCGGCGTGCGCGAGAAACGCCTTGATCTCCGACGCGAACACCAGGCGCCGGTCGTCGTGGAACAAGAAGAGCGGCTTTTTCCCCGCGCGGTCGCGTGCCAGCAGCAGACGCTGCCGCCGCCCGTCCCACAGGGCCAGAGCGAACATCCCCTCCAGCCCGTCGACGAACCCGTCGCCCAGCTCTTCGTACAAATGGACGATGACTTCCGAGTCCGAGCGCGAGCGGAAACGGTGCCCCGCGGCAGCCAGACGATCGCGAATCGTCTGGAAGTTGTAGATCTCGCCGTTGAACACGAGGTGGACGCTGGCGTCCTCGTTGGGCATCGGCTGATTGGCGCTCGGCGTGAGATCGATGATCTGCAAGCGGCGAAAGCCGAGACCCGCAGCGCCGTCCGACGACACGAAGATGCCGTGGGAATCCGGACCTCGATGCGTGAGCTGGTCGCGCATCGCGCGTACGGCGGCGGCCGACACCGGCCGGCTGCGGTCGAACGACAGCTCACCGCAGATGCCGCACATGCTCGTCCCTCACGCGCCCAGCCGACACTTGAACAAGGCATAAACGGCATCGACGCCGTCGATCCAGCGCATCTTCTTCCCCTCGTTCACATTCCTCGGCTTATAGGCGACCGGCACCTCCACAATGCGGCGGCCGGCCCTCAGGAACTTCGCGGTGATCTCGGGTTCGAAATCGAATCCGACGCAGCGCAACCTGATGCCGTCGAGAGTCTCGCGCCTGAAGACCTTGTACGCAGTCTCCATGTCCGTGAGTCGGGCGCCGAAGAGCACGTTCGTCAGCAGCGTGAGCAATCGATTGGCCAGGCGCAGCCGCAGCGCCACCCGACCTGTCGACTCCAGAAACCGCGAACCATACACGATGTCGGTGCGGCCCTCGAGAATGGGCGCGAGTAGGCGTCCGTATTCGTTCGGATTGAGCTCCATATCCGCATCCTGCACCAGAAGGATGTCGCCGGTCGCGAACTTCAGGCCAATCCGCACGGCGGCGCCTTTGCCAAGGTTGATGGGGCTGTCGTAACTCTTCACGCGCGGATCCGTGATCCACCGGCTAGCGTCGATCGCCATCCGCGTGCCGTCGCTGGATCCGTCGT
>QHWL01000074.1 GCA_003222555.1 Acidobacteriota bacterium
AACTGGTTGTAGTCGCCGGTGAGGCCGTCTGTGGATACGAATTTTTTGGTGTCGGTCAACAGGGTTTCGAAGAGGGTGTCCCCGAACGCGGCGTCTCCGTCGCCGCTGAACAACTCATCCGACCGTTTTTTCAGTGCGGCCAGCTCGTCGTCGGTAAGAGTTTGTCTGCCTGCCAACTGCTTCGGCCGCTCCAGGGGCGTTATGCTGTTGTTCGCCCAGACTCCTTCCAAACTCGGCTGACCGTCCACGGTACGTGGTACCGCCCACGTTTTTGGCGCGGCTGTAGGCTTCGCGTTTGAGGCAGCCGTACCTTTGGCGGCCTTTGCCGCCTGGGCAGCTGTCGTGACGGACATCACCGATACGGCCGCGACCACGACCGCCACTGCAACCAGTGAACCGAGAAATCGATGGCGCATTTGAAGCCTCCTCACCAACTAAGTCCGCGGCGGCCTTTTCGAGCAACCGCGCGTCGTAAACGATCTCGTTGAGAAGCGCGACGTTTGGTCCTGGCTCCTGGGAAACTGGCCTAAGTTCTATGCGTTCCGTAGCTTACGCCCGGGCAGCAAGGCTGTCAACATAAAGGCCCCGGCCCTCGATCGGCCTCATCTCGGTTGCTTGCGAAGGGATCCGTACAGGAACTCTTCGGAGAACTCGACGCACTTGAACTCGAGCAGCTGCATGCCCTTGTCGATGCGTCGGTACAAAGGCATGCTGATTTTCCACGGTCGCGTAAACACATTGGGATCTTCGATGGTCGCCTCATACATCAGATGGTCGGGGCTCACCGGCGTATAGCGCTCGATAACATGTGCCGTGTTACTGAAGAAATTGCCCGCCCTGTCGAGCCAGGCCTCTCCGTTGAGCCCTGTCACATCGACCACCAGGGTGTCTCCGTCCCAGCGGCCGACCGACTGCCCCATCCAGCTGTCGATGGGAGGCGGCGGAACTTTATCCATGTAAACGATCCGGGTCGTGCTCGTATATTCGTAGCTGATCAAGATCGTGTTCGTGCTCTGGACGATTTGGAACGGGAACGGCATGTAGGTGGCGCGCGGCACACCGGGCATGAAGCACTTCGCTTCTGGATCTCCGATGTCTCGCTTCAACGGATCGACTTTGAGCCGCGTCTCGGCATTCTGCTTCCTTCTCGCCAACGCCTCGGGTTTGTACGGAATCGCACCACCGTCGACAACGCCCAGGCCTGCCGGTTCTGCGAGGTAGACGCCCACGAGGTTCTGAAACGGCGCCGGCTGCGCGGCATGCCCTGCAATATCCCAATTCGCCGTATTCAGCGCCTGCCAGATTCCGTTGAGGTTTGCCTTGCCATCCGCGGTCCGTGGCGCTCTATAACCAGGCTGGCCTTGGCCAGCGATCGATGCCCCGGCCAGCAGGAGGGCAACCGCTGCGGCAGCTGCCATGATCGAGCCGCTGTAATGATTTCGCATTGAGATCCCCTTTGCCGCGACGTCCGCGTGCCTCGGTGGCGATTTGGTCGGCGGAAAACACCTCAGGATATACGCCTTGAACGCGATTGTGTCAACGCTGTGCGAACGGGGGTCGGGAGTCGTTTTCAGTTTCTGCACAGCCAGCGGTCCGCTGTACTCAGAAACTGAAAACGACTCTCGACCCCCTTTGATCACGCCGTCGCAAATCCTGCCCACAACCGGATCGACATGAAGCCGACAATCACGATCACGCCAAGACAAATCAGCGCCGCGGCGAGACCGCGCACGAACATCGTCCGCAAGTTGATGCCGTATCCGGCCGCCACAGCCGAACTGCCGGCGGACGAGGGCAGCATGAATCCGCAATGACTGGCGGCGATGACGATGTAGACGTACGGAATCGGACTGACGCCGCTCCCCTGGAATACGCTGATCGTAATCGGGACCATGATTGCAACCGTCGCGACGTTACTGATGATCTGCGCGACGGCGAGCGTCACGGCAGCGAATACAATCACCGCGGCAAGCTCGCCCCGTGCCGCGTACGGGAGGATGAGGCTTCCGAGAAATTGCGCCGTACCTGTTTTGTTCAGCACGGCGCCGAGCGCGGTACCGCCAGCGAACACGCAGAACAGGCCCCACATCATTTTGCTCTGCGCGTACTCCCACGTCAGCAGTGGTTCGCCGCGAGGCCGAACGGCAAACGCGACGAGACCCAGCGACAAGAAGGCGTACGCGGGCGTGAACGACGGCAAGAGGCGGTCGTACGCACCTCGGGCGAACGCAAGAACGGTCGCCAGCATGAACAGCAGCAGCGCCCAGCGTTCGACGGCGCTCATCGGGCCCAGTGCGCGAAGTTCCCGCAGGAAAAACGGCCGGGATCGACCGGCTTCGACGATCCCGGATTCAAACGTGGTCACGATATAGAGAAGGATGGCGGCGACAACGGCGATCGTCAACGGAGCCAGGCGCGTCATCCACGTCGTAAACAGGAATTCGTGATGCGTCACTGTATCTTGAACGAATTTCATCGCGAGCAGATTGGGGGCACCACCAAGTGGCGTCAGGAACCCGCCCAGGCTGGCGCCCCAGGCGACCGTGAGAACGAGCGAGGTGCCCAGCGGGCTGTTCCACAAATCCTCGATACCGATGAAGCGCAGCATCGCGACGACGATGGGAACCATGGTCGCGGCCACAACGACACGTGGCAGCACGGTGGCCAGCAGCGTGCTCACGATGAACCAGGCGACCATCTGTCGTCTGGCGCTCGATCCCACCGTCGCCAGCGACATGAGCGCGATGCGGCGGTCGAGGCCACACCGGGACCAGACGGTTGTCAGGATGTTGGCGCCGACGAGCAGGATGATCAGCTCGTCGGCGTAAGACGGAAGCACATCCGCGATCGGGACGAAGCCGACCAACGACACCACGGCCAGCGGCAACAACCCGGTCACGGCCAGGTGCACCGGACATGTCAGCCACCACGTCCCCATCCACAACAGCAGCCCGAGACCGCAGCGGACGGCATAGGGCGGACCGGCGGCCGGCAGAAACGCCGCAGCACAGAACATCAGCGGCCCGGCAAAGAGGCTCAAAAGGGCGTTGACGCTCTGCGCCTTTGGGCGCGCTGGTTGTGCCACGGTGGGGATCATTGTCAGGACCCCGATGAACGTAGTGCAGCATCTGCCCGCCGTCAACTCGATCGAAGCAGACCTGCTCCGGTTTTCACTCGTGCGTACCGCGGCCGGCAGCGAACACCCGGAGCGGTCGTCCCGGCCGGCCGCGGCCGAGGTCGGGTAAAGTAGGGGCCTTGGGGGGTTCTATATGTTCACATTCCCGAAAATTGATCGCCGCAGTTTCCTTTTTGCCGGCGTCGTCGCCGCTGTGCAAAGCACTGCGGACACGCCTCGTCTGGAGACCCTCACTGACTGGTTGAACGCCTCGAGGAAGGACCGCGAGCTTTCGCTGCAGCTGTGCCTCGACCGCATCAAGGCGAGCGATTCCTCCATCAAGGCGTGGGTTCAGGTGTCGCCGCAGAGGCCCACCGGAAACGGGAAGCTCCTGGAGATCCCGTTCGGCGCGAAGGACATCATCGAGACGAAGGGCTTGGCGACCGAGTACGGGTCGTCTATTTACAAAGGAAGAATCGGCACCGCCGACGCCGCGATTGTGCGCGACTTGCGCCAGCGCGGCGCGATCCTGCTCGGCAAGACTCAGAGCACCGCGTTCGCATACCGGACGCCGGCGCCGACGCGCAACCCGCGCAATCTGCAGCACACGCCCGGCGGCAGCTCCAGCGGCTCGGCGGCCGCCGTTGCGGCGGGAATGGTTCCGATGGCGATCGGCACGCAGACGAGAGGCTCCGTGCTACGCCCGGCCTCATATTGCGGCGTGACGGGGTTCAAGGCGAGCTACGGTCTGCTGCCGATGGAGGGCGTCCTGCCTCTCGGAAAAAGCCTCGACACGCTCGGCTTCTTCACCCACACGCCAGCCGACATGCTCGCGCTTTGGGAATCGGTTGGACAGTCCACCGGGCGGACGGAAGATTTTGCGCTCGGGGCGCCCGATCCGATTCCTGAGGTCGAGCCGGAGATGGCGGCGGGGTTTCGAAACGCGCTGTCACGGTTGAAAGCCGCAGGCGTGTCCATTCGGTCCATCGATATTGCCGGAATGCTCGTCAAACTCGACGAAGCCGCGACGACTCTCATGTTTTATGAGGGCGCTCGATTCCACGAGCAACGTTACAACCAGTACGGCTCCCGGCTCGACGATCTCGCGGATCTGGTCCGCGACGGCCTCAAGATTTCAGAAGCGAAGTACGACGACGCGAGGAGGTACATCGCGGAGTGCAAAGCCAGAGTCGCCGAGTTGTACAAAGCGACACCGGTCATTTTGGTGCCGGCCGCCACGGGCCCGGCTCCATTGGGTCTGGCATCGACCGGCGATGCCAGAATGAACTCGCCGTGGACCGCCCTCGGCACACCGGCCATCTCCATTCCGATGCCGGTTTCGGGCGGTTTGCCGCTTGGGCTGCAGCTGACCGCAGAGCCCGGCCAAGACGCGAGAGTCATCCGCGCGGCAGTGCGGCTCTACGCATTGCTCGGGAGCGGGACGCCTCGGATTTGAAACGCACTCGTAGCCCTAAGAGGCCTGCGCCACTGTGAAGAAAACCGTTAACCGCCGAGATCGCTGAGACCGCGGAGAAAAAACACTAAGAATTCTCGGCGTGCTCTGCGAGGTCTGCGTTCAGACGTCGCATTTTTTCACACGCTCTAATTACTTGCCATCCACGGAGAAGGCGAGCAGGACGTTCCCCGGGATCCCGTTGGCCGCATATCCAGACTCGACGAAGAGCATGCCGCCGGCGATAGCCGGCCCCGGCCCATTCAGCGACCCACCTCGCGCCGGAACTTCATTGACGGTCTTCTTCGGGCCGACGGTGTCAAAGTCCCAGATGATGGCGCCATTCGCGGTGGAGAACGCTCGCAGATGCCCGTCGATCGATCCCGAGAACACCACGCCAGCAATGGCGCTGACCGCGGCCGATTGGGCGGGGCTGCAGCGTTTTCTCGTACCGCACGGCGGCGGCGGCGTGTGCCAGACTTGCTCGCCATTCTCGAGGTGCAGCGCGAACATGCCGCCGCCGACTTTCGGATCGGGTTCGGTCGCTAGGCTGTTGCGAACCGAGAAACGGCCAAGGTCGGAAAGCGGCACGTAGACGTTCGTCTGGTCCGCGGCAGATCCCCATTGCACGCCGCCATTGATTCCACCTTTGCCGACGCGTTTTTGCCAGAGGACTTCGCCCTGCTTGTCGGGATCGATGGCGTGGACGACGCCGGATTTCTGCCCGGCCACGAGCGCGCGACGGCCGTTCGAAAGCGTCACCAGAATCGGCGGAGAAGCGAAATCGAAATCGGGGCCGTCCGAATCGGGACAGTTGGCCTTGTCGTCCAGGCGGCACCCGGTGTTCCAGGCGTCTGCCGGCGTCGTCTGACGGGACCAGAGGATCTTGCCGGAATCGAGGTCGAACGCGAGGAAGGCGTCGCTCGTCGGAGTCGCGGGATCGCTGTAGTTGTCTCCAGTGGTGACGTACAAGGCGTTGCGCGTGACGTCAACGACCGGACTCGTCCAGATCGGCGCGCCCGACGGCCCCCACATTTGAGTTCCGATTTTGTTCTTCTTCGTCGGCCGCGCTTCTTCCGCGATCGTGTAGGTCTTCCAGATCCGATCTCCGGTGGCCCCATTCAATGCCACCACGCTGCCACGGAAGCGGCAGCACTCGTAATCGGCCACCGCGCCGGCGTTTTCTTCGCCGGAGGCGACCGGAACATACAGCCGCCCGTTGTGAAAGACCGGAGACCCGGTGACCCGCGCCAAGGGATGATCGTCAACCTTCGTTTTCCAAATCAGCCTTCCCGTTGCGGCATTGACGGAATACACATTGCCCGCGCGATCGCCGATGAACGCCATGTCGCGTGATCCGGAGTCTGTTTCGAGGCGGCCCAAGGTGACGGCGGCGCGCACGCTTGCGGCTGCCGTGAAAAACCAGTGGACACAGCCGGTCGCGGCATTGAGCGCGTAGACATTGCCGCTCTGGCTGCCGACGAACACGCGCCCGCCGGCGACCATGGGTTGCGCGTCAGCAGCCACGTCGCCCGGAAAACCGAAGGCCCATTTGAGCTTCAGACGGGGCACTTCGGCTGCGGTGAAACCGGCCATGGCGCGATCCTGATAACGCGTGTTGTTCACGCCCCAGCCGTGCCAGAGCGGTCCAGAGAACAGGCTGACGAAGTCGCCCTCCCTGACCGGACACATGGATTGCGGCGAAGGCGTTGTCACCAACGCCTGCCCAAAAGGCTTCCCGGTGACGAATTCCGCAATTCCGCGGCGCTCCACCGCCGTGCGGGCGCTCGTCATGGAGATCATGGCCCCGGTCTCCAGCGCGGCGAGCACCCGCTCTGGCGACATCGCCCGCAGCGTCTGACGACTTGGGGCGCGCTCGACTCCAGCCTCGTGGCACGAGGCGCAAATCTGCTTGTAGAGCGTGGCACCGTCGTCGGCGGACAGCGGAGGGACCGAGAGGAACAACAGCACAAGAGAGCTGGCGCACGGCAGGAGTTTTCTCATTTGACCGCCCTTTGTCTGGTCTTTATACTGCGTTTCGACGTCAGCGCGGGAATGTCCACTTTGGGTTTCCAGAATGCTCTCTTATACACCCGTGCACGCAGGCTGTAGGCAGAATATTATCGTGGCGCATTAATCAGGCATCGGTGACACAGCATTAAAGGACCGAATATGAAAAGGAACACCAGCGTTCTTGTCGGCGTAGGAGCATGCAGCGTATTGGCGATCGCTGCTGGTTTCGTTCGTCCGCCCTCATTGCAGGCGCAGGCCGGCGTGCCCAAGTACGAGGTCGATCGGTCCTGGCCGAAGCCCTTTCCGGACCGATGGGTCATTGGCGGCTTGGGCGGCCTTTGTGTGGACGGGCAGGACCACGTGTTGATCCTGAATCGTCAGGACGTGATCGAGGGCAGCTTGAACGCCGGGCATCTGGCCCCTCCGGTGATTGAGATCGATCCGGCGGGCAATGTGGTCAACTCCTGGGGAGATCCCAAACTTCTCGACCCGCGCCTCCACAGCTGTTACTTCGACAAGGACAATAACGTGTGGATCGCCAGCGCCCCCTCCGGGATGGTGCAACAATATTCACACGACGGAAGCAAGCTGCTGAGACAGATCGGGAAAAAGGGCGTGTTGGATTCCTCCGACGGGACGGCCAAGGGCAAGCCGCTCAATTCGAACGCGGCGCAATTCTTCATGCCGTCGAGCATCTTCGTCGATCCCCAAAACGGAGACGTCTACGTGTCGGATGGCGAAGGTGCCGGTTCGAACCGCCGCGTCGCTGTGATGGATCGGAGTGGACAATTTCTTCGACAGTGGCAGCCAGAGGGCATGGACACCGTGCACTGTTTGAGCGTGGCCCACGACGGGTTGGTGTACGTCTGCAACCGTCAGGGCGCTCGGTTACAGGTCTATGACAAGATGGGTAAGTTCATCAAGAACATCGACGTCCCATGGAAACCGTACACGCCGCCCGCCGATGGAAAAGTCAAGGACAGCGGCGGCGCGGCGGTGTCACTCGACCTTTCCCGCGATGCGAGTCAGCGGCGCATGTACCTGATTAACCAGAACAATTCGCAGATCGAAATCATCGATCGCGACACCGGCAAGATCCTGTCCAGTTTCGGCAGCTCCGGCCATTTCCCCGGCCAGTTCGATCAGCCTCACGGCATCGCCGTGGACTCCAAAGCCAACGTCTATGTCACCGAAAACCGGGGAAAGAGGGTTCAGAAATTCAAAGTCGCCGGTCAATAACAAAACCATCCTACCGGTTGTCTCTGCCGCGTCCCGCAGGAGGCGTCGGCGCTGCACCGGCGCCGCCACCTGCCGTGTTTCGGCCATCGGTGAGCAGATCCGCCTTCGAATCCGCTTCGGTCTTGTGCGGCGTCACCTTGTCGGGATCGACGCGCACCATCAGATAGCTGATGTGGTCGTCGATTTTCGTGAACTGATGTCCGGTGCCGGCGGGAATGACGACGACGTCGCCTGCCTTGAGCTCGTGAGGCACGCCGTTGCGAATGGCTTTGGCGTTGTTCCCGGGACCGTTCAGTAGCCTGACGGTCGTCTCGGCGGAGGGCCGCCGCTCTTTGCCCACCAGATCCGGCCCGAGCACCAGCGTGGCCGAGCCGTCGAGCACGTGGTAGACCTCGCTGACCAGGTCGTGCTCGGCCACGACGGCATTCGGGTTTGCTATCTTGCCTCGATAGACCACCGCGATACCGACGTTGGCTTTCCCTATGTCGACCTGTCGAACCTGTTGATCGGTGAGCTTGTTGGCGATCGCCCGCTTAACGTAGGCCTGGACTTCGCTGCTCGGAACGTAGGTACCAGGACACATGTTGCACGTCGGTCGGTACTCTTTCTCTTGGGCGGAGAGCGCCGCCAGCGTGACGATGACTGCTGCAACACCCATTAGTACTCTTCGCATGACGTTCTCCTTGTCTTGAGGCATACCGGGCTGACAACTCAGGGCGTTACGAAACCTTGTCCAATCCCTCCGTCAGCTCGATGTAACTGCCCCAGGGATCCTTGATGAAGGCGATCGCGATGCCGAGCGCCTCGACCTTGGTATACGGGCGCTCCAGCTTGATGCCCTGCGCTTCGAGCTTCTTGCAGAACTCCGCGAGGTTCTTCACTTCGAAGCCGATGTGATCGAGCGAGCGGCCCTGCGTCCCGACGACCGGGTCTGTCGACGGCGAGAAGTTCAGCGCCACGCCAGGCAGCGTGCCCGAGAGGAACGCGCCGCCGCCGCCGGTGCCGGGCTTCGCGCCGAACACCTTCACGTACCACGCCTGCATCTCGGTGTTCTTTGGATTGAAGAAGTGGACATGGTGAAGCGCGATCGGCGTCGTCTGGGCTTTGCTCTCGACCAGCTCCACCTTCACGTCGTCGGGTCCAAGCGCAAACGCGATCGACGCCCCACCCGGCGCCGCGGGTCCGGCGATGTCGTCCTTCACATCGCGCCCAGTCGCTTCCTCGCGCGTGATCATGCGGTACCCATCCGCCTTCACCTTGTCGACCGTCTGCCGAAGGTTCGGCACGGAGAAGCCGATGTGGTTGACCGTCGTGCCTCTCGTTCCTCCCGTCGGCGCCTGCTGACGGAAGAAGATGAGCACGTTCGGAAACTCGACCACCTCGGCGTTGTTCGTGCCGATCTTGATTGCCTTGCCACCGAGCGTATTGACGAAGAACTTCTTCTGCGCCTCGATATTCGAGGCGTTCAGATGATGATGACCGTAGACGATCGGGCCCTCTTTTGCGACGAGAAGCTGAGCCGACGTGGACGACGTGCTGGCCAGCAGGCAGACGACGGAAGCGACAACGGCGACAAGCATGCGTTTCATCTCGTTCTCCTTTTTTTCAACGTTCTAAACAATTTGCACGCCGAGCCCTTCCGGATCCTTGATGTGAAACCCGGCGTCAATGTTCTCTTCCGGACTTAAACCCAGCTGCTTCAAATCGCGCGTGACGGATTCCTTGTTGAACTGGTCCACCCCGATCGCGAAGTGATCCACGATACCGGTAGGGCTCTTGTGGTGGAGGGAGACAAGGGGCTTGGTGATCCCGAGGCGCACAATTTCGTTGCTCTTGTCCTCGCTCACCACTGAGAGACGGAACACATTTCGATAAAAATCGATCGAACGCTGCAGATTGGTGACTTGAATGCTGACATGGTCGATTCTCGCGCCCTTGAAGCCGGCGTCTTGAAGGCCCGCGGCGGTTGCCGTTCCGCTGGTAGCCGTCAGCATCGCCAAACCACGAATCAATTCCCGGCGCGTGAGCGCGCCCCTCTCGAAGCGTGTCAAAAGACTGGAAATGATGGCATCCATGCAGACCTCCTTGCGCTCGAAAGACGGAGTTCGCGGCAAGTCTACA
Source organism: Acidobacteriota bacterium (assembly GCA_003222555.1). Classification (GTDB taxonomy): domain Bacteria; phylum Acidobacteriota; class Vicinamibacteria; order Vicinamibacterales; family CAVVIG01; genus JAHFUJ01. Next base: position 9,942 of record QHWL01000074.1, read on the forward strand.
CCACGGATGGCCCTTTAGCGCCGCTTTCGCAAGTGTGGCGCGGGGCTTCAGCTCCGCGTTCCCAGGCCTGATGAGATTATGAACAATCACGTTCAACGCAGAGACCGCAGAGGCTGCAGAGGAGCAATGCCCAAGGATTTCTCAGCGTGCTCTGCGAGCTCCCGCCTCCGCTCGGTGCGATGCTCCCCGAGCTCCGGCGAGGCTCGCCGAAGCGCCTTCGGCGCGAAGGCGGCTGCGTTCAAACGTCGCATCTTTGACCAGGCTCTGAAGGCCCCGACAGCGCTGCTCGCTAATGCGTTTGGTCCAGTTCGATCTCGCCGGCCTGCACGCCGAGAATGAATGGCCCCACCGCTGTTCGGCTGACGTGAAGATCGACTCGCCGGAAACGGCGGCTCGTGGCTTTCCGTGGCAGCGGCAACGACGTGCGCACCCACTGGTCCGGCTGATTGAGCTCGATGTCGATGAGCCATCGATCGTCGACCGAGACGCTCACCGTCACTGGACTGCCGTTCGGCCCCGGGAACACCGCGCGCAACGGCAGCGTCATCGCCTTAGCGTCGCTCGGCACGAAGAAGCTCGCACGGCCGATCGTCCACCGGAAACGCGTGCCCGGGCGGCCCTCGTCTTCCCACGCGCGCAGCCCGGACGTGATCTGTCCCACCCACGGCGGGTCGCGGAGATACGCTCCGCCGAGCACCAGCAGCGCGCACCCGGCGTAGGCGACGAGTCGGGTTCGCGTCATGGGAAGGTCAGAAACAGCGATCGGTACTGGTGCCACGTGATGTCTCTGACCGGCCACACGCGGAGCCAGTACTGGATCATTTGCACGACGGAGAGTGCCGCCGCGAGGATCGTCGCGCCGGCGACGAAGGGCAGCAGCCGCGGGTGTTCCCTCGTCCAAGCAAAGAACGCCGCGAGAAACAGTGCCAGCACGCCCAGGCTGTCGATGAACGCCCGGTGACCGTAACTGGCTCCATACTGCCATTCCGACCAGCTCGCGATCAGCCATGCGTTGAGCACGAGAACGACGGCTGACGGCACCAAGACCTGCCGCGCCCAGCCGCGAGCGACGAACATGCCCGCGACGGCGAACAGAAGAACGGGCGACCAGAAAAAGAGCCCTCGCTCGGTGCTGAAGAATGCCCCGAACAGGTGCGGCGACAGAAACGTGAATCGATAACCGTACGGGGCGTAGGAGTTCACGAGCCACCGACCGGTCGTCGACTTGTAGAGAAACGCCTGCGGCGCCGCCGCAGCCGCCGCCACTGCAGCCATCGCCAGCAGGGCGGCGCGCCGCTGCCAGAGCCCGTTGATCCTGCTGCCAACGTGAGACCACGACGTCACTTGCCACAGGGGAACGAGTAAGAGGAAGAGAACGTTCGTATGCCGCGTGAGGACAATCAGCGCGGCCACGAAGCCAAGCGCCACGGCGTGCCAGCGCTCGCGCTGTGCCCACCAGAGGTCGGTCAGCTCGACGAGCGCGCAGATCAACGCGAATGAAAACGCGTGGCTGAACGTGCCGTCATACACCGCGTAGTGAAACAGGTTGGTGCCCCAGGTGATCGTGACGAGGGTCCAGAGCGTGACCGCCGGGTTGAAGTAGCGGGACAACGTGCGCCGGAGCACCGCGAGCCCCGCAAGGAAGTAGGCGAGCCCTGCAAGAGCGGCAGCGTGTTGATAGTAGAAGGAGAAGCCGTCGCGAGGCAGATTGGACCAGCGCGTCAACAGATCGGCAACGATCACGAACGGAAACATGAGGACCGCTACACCGATAGGGTGACGATTCATCCAACGGTTCGTCCCAGGCCATCGCAGAATTCCGGAGAATGCGGGATAGGCGCCGCCGTACCAGTCCTTCGCCAGTGCCTCCAGCGTCGGATCGTGATAAATGAGCCAGGACGGCGCGTAGAGGTAGTAGTTGTAGCCGTCTGAACGGATTGGCTCGTCCGCCGAAGGACGCGTGAACAACCACAGGTACCCCGCGAGGCCGCACACGCCAACGATTGCGACAATATGTCGCACACCCCAGTTGATCACCGGCGTGACATTAACATGCGGCCGACGTGTTGGGCGATGTGAGCCTGGGACGACCGGCGCCCCTCGGGCGGCGAGCGGGACCCGCTGTTGACGACCGCGGACAACGCGTGAATTGTGCCACGTTTCGGACTCACCCGCCCCGACCGACCGGCCAGCGACTGAGGCGCGCCGCCGCGCACACAGCCAGCGCGCACGTGATCGGCATCACGGGGATTGAAAACCGGCCCGTGTACGCCCCGCCGGCCGCGACGAACACGCCCGCGATGGAGGCGAAGAAGAAGAGTACGGCGGCAGCCGGCAGATCGCGCAAACCGGGGGTGCCCACGATGCTCAAGACCGCGACGCCTGCGCCGGCCAGGATCGGCAACGCATATAGATCAAAGCGCGGCGGATCGTTGACCGTGAGGACCATCATCAGAAAGTGAGTAAGCCGCTGGAGCACGGCGCCAAGCGGCCTTCCCGGGACCCACATCGCAAGGCTGTCCCGTTGCGTGCCATAGAACAGACTGAATACGCCCGTGTAGTGCCACGTTCGCCACGCAAAGCCCAGCAGACCAAGGCCGATGATGGTCGGGACGATCACGACGGTCCGCCACGACACGCGCCGCCACCATGCGGCCGGCCGGACCAGCGCGCGCACGGGCACATCCAGCGGCAGGGCGAACAGCGCGACGCCGAGGGCCATGAAGAGATTGTTCAACCGCGTGTAGAACGCGAGTGTCGCGAGCACGCCCGCAGCGGTCGCGACGGCCGTGCGTCGATGGCGGCCAGCAATTGCGCACAACGCGGCCATGTTCAGCAGCCCCGCCGACGAGATCTCGCTGAGGCCCTGCCCGATGAGATATTGAGCGGTCCCAAGCACGAAAACGGCAAGCGTCGAGACCGCCGCGATGAGGCCCCAGCGAAAGCCGGCAAACGTCCTGGCGATACGGAAGCTCAGGAGCGCACCGGCCAGCAAACACGCCCCGTCCCAATACCACTCGCCCACACTCGAATCGCCGAACACGACGTGCAGCAATCCGACAATCCAACGGTAAAAGGGCTGAAAGTAGAAGACCGCCGATCCGCCCTCGAGCCAGTACCCCTGCATCACGATGCGATAGGCGAACCGCTGGAACATCCAGTAATCCTGGCCGACCTCGTAAATGAGAAAACGGCCGACCGCGGGCGCGCTGGACACGAGGACGAACGTCATCCACGGAATCCCGATCATCGCGAAGGCGCCGCGAAGATTCCGGAGTCGCGCGGGCACAGGCACCAGCACGGCAGCCGCGGACCCGGCAATCGCCCATCGCGCCAGCCCCACCCGGTCGGTCTGGATCAACCACCCGATCAACAACGACATGGCAGCCGTCCAAGCCAGCACGGGGAGGCTGCCGACTGCGGCTGCCGCTGTTGCGATCCAAAGAGCCAGCAGCGCCATCGTCGCGGCCGTGGGAATCCACTGAATCCACCCGCGCGCGGCGAGATCGAATGGCGAGGGCCGGCGCACGGTCGCGGCGACGCGCGACCACAGGTTCTGTCCATTCCACCGGGGGACGAGCGACCAGCGGTCGCCAGTGAGCACGGCGTCGATCGCCACGAAATGGACGCCGGGCGCAATCGACTGCGGTCCGCGCAGCGCGACGCCGTCGACGGTCGTCGCCGCGCTGACGTCCGGTCCGGTGTCGATCTGCAGCACGCCGGCCGGCGTGCTCACATATCCGTGCACACGCATCGCGACCGTCGCGCCGGGAGGCCGATCGGCCGGCAAGGGCCAGCTGTCGCTGGGCGGCGGCAGGTTGAAGAACCAGGCCGGAAAGTCGGGAAGCTCGCCGTAGGACCGCGTCATGATCGCTGAACACGCCGGATCGGGCGAGCGCCAGTCTGCGCGCATGTCCCACGCGTGCGGCGCACCCACCGCGTCCTTTGCGAACGGCCGCGCCGGCTCGAACCTCACGCACCAGCCGTCCTGCACGAACAGCAAGGCCGAGCAGACCTTCCAGACAACCAGCACGACGATGCACGCGCGCGCGCGCGCAGTTCGGAGGAATTCCGGACAGGCGAACCAAAGAGCCGGAAAGACGCCGGCGATGAGCACCGCTTCCGCGAGTCGATCCAGCGGTACGCCGTCAAACGGTCCGCTGATGCGATCGGGCCAAAGCAGCGCGCCCGCCGCCAAGAGTCCCCACAGCCACGTCATGCGCCGCGATTCTCGATGGAGAGTGATCCGTACGCGCCTGGGTGGCGATGTGAGCGGCAGGCGCTCTTCTTTCTGACGGGAGTACAAATGGGACATCAGTCTGACCGAGACGCGGCCTTTGGAGCGGGCCGCACCTCCACTATCACCCGGCGCACCCTGTTGCAAAGCGCGCTGGCCGCCGGGGGCATCGTCGGCATGGCGGCCAAGTCGCCCGTCATCGCGTTGGCCGGGGAGAGACCGCAGGACGATAAAACGCGAGCGGGCACGCCGAATTGCGCGCTCGCGATGGCTCGGTTGCTCAACCGGACGCGATTCAGCGACCTGCCGCCGATGGCGATCGAGCACGCCAAGATCCTCGTCGCCAGCACGCTGGCCAGCGCCGCGGCCGGCTCAACCTATTCCTCTGCCCGCATCATCCGCGATCTGGCGAAGGAGCACGGCGGCAAGGCGGAAGCGA
>QHWL01000603.1 GCA_003222555.1 Acidobacteriota bacterium
GACCAGGCGCTCGCCATCAAGAACACCGACATCGTCAACGAGCTGAGCTTGCCGCCGGTGAAGATCCACTGTTCGGTGCTCGCTGAGGACGCCATCAAGGCGGCGATTACCGACTACAAGAGGAAGCAGGCGACGGCTGGCAAGTCAGCGGAAGAGCAGGCGCAGCCGACGCTGTAACCGAGTCGTGGTGAAAGCGGAAAATCGATGGAAGCAATGCGCCGAGCGGCGAAACCGCGAAGGCACCGGGTGCGGGTGAGGGCGCTGCGACCGAATCGCGGTGAAAGCGGAAAGTCGACGGGAGCAAGGCCGAGCGGCGAACGCCGCGAAGGCACAGGTCGCGGGGGTGGGGCCCCGCGACAAAGTAAACAATGATCCAGATAACTGAAACCGCCGCGCGCCGAATCCGGACGTTGATGGCCAAGCAGGGCATCCACGAGGGTGGACTGCGCGTCGGCGTAAAAGGCGGCGGATGCTCGGGGCTGAGCTACACGTTTTCGTGGGAGAAGCAACCGCGTACGGGCGACGAGGTCATCGAGGGTCCCGAAGGCGCGAAAATCTACGTCGACAGGAAGAGCCTCTTGTACCTAAACGGGACGGCCCTCGACTATGACACGAGCCTGATGAGCAAAGGGTTCGTGTTCAACAACCCGAACGCGAAGACGACCTGCGGCTGCGGCAGCTCCTTCGGCGCCTAGCCCGCAGCCTGCGGCGCCGATATGACCTCCCAGACTTCGACTCCGACGCTTCAGGTCTGTCGCAATTGCGGCGGTGGCTCGCCAATCGACGCGCACTTCTGTCCGCAGTGCACCAAGATTCTGTCGCTCGGCCGGCACGGCGACTACTTCAGCTTTCTCGGGGTGCCGCGCAAGCTGAATGTCGACACCGCCGACCTCGAGCAGCGGTTCCGCGCGCTGAGCAGGCAGTTCCATCCCGACTACTTCTACAACGCGACGCCGGCGGAGCGCCGGGCGAGCCTCGAGCGGGCGTCCTATCTCAACGACGCGTACCGCACCGTCCGGCAGCCGATTGCGCGCGTTGAATATCTGCTGCAGCTCGAAGGCCTCGCGCCCAGGAGTCCGGAGGAAGCAGGCAAGCAGGTTCCCCCGGCGCTGCTCGAAGAAGTGTTCGCGCTCAACGAAGAGCTCGACGAAGTTCGTGAGCTGCGCGGGAGCGGCGCGCCGGCCGAGGAATGGAAGGGACGTCTCGAGCGCGCCCGCGGGCCAATCGAAGCCAAGCGCGACGCGCACGAAGAGCAGCTGAAAGAATTGTCGGCGCAATGGGACACCCTGGTCGACCGCGGCGCGCCCCAGGCGGACCGACGCGCGATCCTCGAGGCGTTGCGGGAGCGCGTGCTCGAGCGCAATTACATCAACAACCTGCTCGCGGGCATACAGAGGGAGCTTGACGCGTGAGGGTTATCACGGAGGACACCAAGGATACCAAGGACACAAAGGTTCAAACCCGCTCACCTGAGAGTTTTTGGGCCTTCGTGTCCTTCGTATCCTTGGTGGTGAATCAGCTCTGACATGAGCAAAGTCGTCGGAATTGATTTGGGCACCACCAACAGCCTCGTCGCCTTCGTGAAGGACGGCGTGCCCGTCGTCATTCGCGATCCCGACGGCAGCGCGCTGGTGCCGTCGATCGTGTCGTCGGACGACAAAACGATCTATGTCGGGCGCGAAGCGCAACGCCGGCTGCTCACCGACGCGAACCGTACCGTGTACTCCGTCAAGCGGTTCATGGGCAAAGGGCTCGACGACATTCGTGACGAAGCGCGCCTCTTCCCATTCCGCATCGCCGGCGAAGCGGGGGGCGTCGTCCGCATCGGGCTCGGCGAGCGTGAATTCACCCCGCCGGAAATCTCTGCGTTCATCCTCCGCGAATTGAAGCACCGCGCCGAGGCGTTCTTTGCCGAGCAGGGCGATGTCGATTCGGAGGTCGACCGGGCCGTCATCACCGTGCCCGCGTACTTCAACGATGCACAACGCACCGCGACGCGTGACGCCGGCCGTATCGCCGGGCTCGACGTGATCCGGATCATCAACGAACCGACGGCGGCGTCGCTCGCCTATGGCCTCGACAAGCGTCACACCGGCCTTATCGCGGTGTACGACCTTGGGGGCGGTACCTTCGACATCTCCATTCTTCGCGTCGAGGAGGGAGTGTTTCAGGTGCTCTCGACCAACGGCGACACGCACTTGGGCGGCGACGACATCGATCTGTTATTGACCCAGCAGGTGCTCCACGACCTCGAGTCCGGCGCCCATGTAGTCGAGTCCGGTTCCCACGTCGAGTCCAGTTCCCGCGTAGTGTCCCTCTTTAGCCGGACCCCTGAGGCGGTGCAGGAAATCCGGAAAGCGGTCATCCAGGCGAAATGGGACCTCTCCGAGCGCGAGGAGACCGATTTGATCGTCACATCGCAGCACGTGGCGCAGGGAGCAGGGCGCGGCGGAGCGGGGAACGTAGCGCAGAATAGCGGGGAGGCAGCGGACGTAGCGCCGGACGTGGCCGAGGACATTGGTCCCGCGTACACCTATCGCAGGCACATCACTCGCGCCGAGTTCGAGACCCTCATTCGTCCGATCGTCGATCGCACGCTCGGGCCGTGCCGTCAGGCGCTGGCCGACGCCGGGCTCGAGCCAGGCCGGCTGGACGAGATCGTGCTCGTCGGTGGCTCGACGCGCATCCCGCTCGTACGCAGGCTCGTCGGCG
>QHWL01000607.1 GCA_003222555.1 Acidobacteriota bacterium
TGAGCTACGACGCTCAGACCTTCTACGTGATGGTCGTTTGCAAGGACAATCCCGCAGAGGTGAGGGCCCGGATCGCCCGGCGCGAAGAAATCGACACCGACGACTTCGTTGCGGTGTATCTCGACACCTTCTTGGACCGCACGCATGCCTACATGTTTGCCGTGAACCCTCTCGGCGTTCAGCGGGACGCCGTTCTCACCGAGGGACAAAAAGAAGACCTGAGCTTCGACACCGTGTGGTCGTCCGAGGGCAGACTGACCGCTGACGGTTACGTGGTGCGGATCGCCATCCCGTTCCGCAGTCTGCGTTTCAAGAGCGACCTTATGAAGACGTGGAGGGTCGCGATCGGGCGCGTCATCCAGCGCAACAACGAAGAGGCGTACTGGCCGTACATTACCAAGCGGATCCAGGGCTTCGTGCCGCAGTTCACCACGGTGGACGGACTCGCGCAGATCTCTCCCGGACGCAACCTGCAGGTGAACCCCTATGTGGTGGGTGCGGGAGCCCGCTTCCTGGACGCGCCGGCGCGTGCGTTCCACAACGACAATGAGGCGCGCGTCGGCATGGACGCCAAGCTCGTCATGCGGAACGCGATTACCGTCGACGCGACCGCCAATCCCGATTTCAGCCAGGTCGAGTCCGACGATCCTCAGGTCACGGTGAACGAGCGGTTCGAGGTGTTCTTTCCGGAGAAGCGGCCGTTCTTCACGGAGAACTCGGGTTATTTCCAGACGCCGATCAATCTGTTTTTCTCGCGGCGCGTTGTCGATCCGGGAGAGGGCGTGCGCCTGAGCGGCAAAGTGAGTCGCTGGGCGTTCGGTGGTCTGGCTATCAACGACCGTGCACCCGTCCGCTTGCCGGCCGGAGACGCGCGCGCGGGTCGCGAGGCTGGGATTGGCGTGTTTCGGGTCCAACGCGAGTTCGGCCACGAAAGCTATCTGGGTGTCCTCACCACGGACCGCGAATTCGCCGACAGCTTCGGCCGCATGTTCGCCATCGACGGGCGCTGGACCTTCGGGCCCAACTGGTCGGTGGCCGGGCAGCTGGCGCGCAGCCGGACCGCGAAACTGGATGAATCGCCGGTCGGCGGCTCGGCGGCCGTCGCGCAGCTACGCCGCAAGGGACGCAACTTCGACCTCGAAGGAAACTACCTGGATCTCGGTCCCGGCTTTTCAGCGCCGCTCGGATTCGTGAAACGCGTCGGCTACCGGCAGGCGGATCAGCAGGTGAAATACCGGTGGCGACCTGCCCGCGGACCCGTCCTGAGGTACGGGCCGCAGCTGTCCACGCTGTTCAATTGGCGGCCGGACGGGCGCCTGCAGGACCGGGAAGTCGCGGCGGAATTCATGGTCGCGCTGAGACGTAATTCCGAGCTGGCGATCAAACGCACCGAAGCCTTCGAGCTCTTCCGCAACTCTCCGTTTCTTCCGTACGCCACCGCTGCATCGGCGACGACCGAGTGGTGGAAGTGGCTCGCGTTCTCGGGCACGTACACCTGGGGGACCGCAGTGAATCACGACCCCGCAGCCGGGCTCGATCCGTTTGTGGGGCGTGCCACCAAAGCGGAGGTCACCGTCACACTGCACCCGACGAGCCGGCTGCGCGTCGAACAGACCTACATTCGCAGCACGCTCGACACGCGCGAGACCTCGTCGCGCGTCTTCAACGATCGTCTGCTGCGCGTGAAGCTGAACTATCAGTTCAACCGCGAGCTGTCGCTGCGCGCGATCCTGGACCACGCGTCGCTCGTTGCCGATCCGGCGCTTGCCAAGCTCGATCATGAGCGCAAATGGACGCCGGACCTGTTGCTCACATACCTCGTACATCCAGGTACTGCGCTGTACGTCGGGTATACGGATCGCCACGAGAACCTGGCGGTGGTCCCCGGGCCAGTACCGACGCTAGGCCGCACCGCACAAGCCGACACGTCCGTCGCCCGGCAGCTGTTCATCAAGGTGGGCTACTTGTGGCGGTTTTAGAGGGGTTTTAGTGCCCACGTGCCAGGTTTAATCCCACCGGCTTTCAGCCGGTTAGTTTTCAGCTGGTCCGATCTGATCGGCCGCGTCGAGCAGGCGAGCACGTGGGCATAGCGGGAACCACGATCGTAACTATGAACA
>QHWL01000608.1 GCA_003222555.1 Acidobacteriota bacterium
CCATCAGCTTCTTGTATTCTTCCATCTCGGTCGGGACGCAGAACATTTCCTTGATCTCCCTGTCGGGCGGTTGCAACTTTAGAGAGACCTTGTCACCGGCCATCCATGGTTTCGTGTACACCTTCGGGTCGTCGATCGTCACGGTGAGGTCCAAGGTGTCTCGGTTGACACGGTGGAACCGCTCTTCGACGCGCAGATCGCTGCTGTGCGGATCTCCGGAATTATCGAGCCAGGTTTTCTCTTCCAATCCGACCGTCTGTACGACGAACGTGGTGTCGTCCACCCACTTGCCCACCGAGTAGCCGTATAAGGTCGGGTCGGGATCCTTCGGCAGTTCGCGCCCATCGGTCCAGATGACGCGCCAGACCCGCTGATACTCGTACAAGATCAGCACCTGATTCGAGGTCTGCACGATCTGAACGGCCCGCAGCTCGAAGAGATTGCTGCGTGGGAACCCCGCAGGATCGCAACTGTCCAGCGGATCGTTGGTCAACCCGACGGGGACTTCGGTGATTCCTCGTCCGGGTTTGTTGGCCCGGAACATCTTCTCCCCCAACGGGGTCAGAGGAGGACGCAAGTGCGAGAAGCCCAACGGGTGGACTCCCGCCCCCTCGGCGTCCCAGATTCCCGAGAGGTCACGCCGGGGGACGGGCAACGTCTGGCCCGCGGACGCTCTTGATGGTTGTGGCCGAGCGGCCTGCGCGAGAGCTACCGACGAGAAGGCTACTTCCGCCACCAGGGCGATGACGGAAGCCATCAGGCAACGTGGCATTTGGACCCTCCACTGAGCGTTCGTCGCCCGTCCGATTCCTCAACGTTTGGGAGAGTCGGACGGATTCTCTGTTGGTGATAAGGTCCCAGGGCCTCTCTGAGCAACCAACACTTGACCGTCGGGAAGCACGACGGTCAAAGTTCGTCCGACAGGCGCGCCGTTCTTGGCTGGTTCCAAGGTAACCGTGACTTCGTCCCCGACCTTGAATGTATTCCTCATGAAGCTCTTGCCGCCGAATTCGGTCGCCCACTGGACGATGTTGCCCTTGTCGTCCTTCACGTCGAACACGAGGACGGAGTGTGGACTGACCCAATGCCATTCCACCACCGTTCCCTTCAACGTGACCTGTTTCGTCGTGTAGAACGCCGCATATCCGTGGTGCGCCCGCAGAGGCACCGAGAAGATCAAAAGACCAGCAACGAGAGCGACTGAGGTGAACCGCTTCGTTTTCATGAGACCTCACGACGAGATTCGGTGGAATGTCTGGCACGCGAAGCGTTTGAATGGCTGCGCGCACAAATCGCCGAATAGTACTCTTCGAGGTCGTGCCCGTCAATCTGTCTTGACAGTCACCACGAGTTCTCGTAGGGTAACGGCAAACGCAAGAACTGCTTGACTTTCCGAGCGCCGGATCGTGGTCGCGAGCGCGAGATGGCGTTATAGATGGAGGGGCGCATGTCCAGGTGGTCCAGAATCCTCGCCGCGTTCGCTGGGACGGTCATGATCTCGTCGACCGCGTACGCTCAAGGATCAATTACGGGAGTGATCAAGGATCCCTCAGGAGCGGTGTTGCCCGGTGTGACGGTCGAGGCCGCGAGTCCGGCGTTGATTGAAAAGGTCCGGTCGGTCGTGAGCGACGGCACGGGCCAGTACCGTATTCAAGACCTGCGCCCGGGCACGTACACGGTGACATTCACGCTGCCCGGATTCAGCACCGTCAAGCGGGACGGCATCGAGCTGAGCGGTGCGTTCACGGCCACAGTGAACGCGGACATGCGTGTGGGGGCCGTAGAGGAAACGGTGACCGTCACCGGCGAGACGCCCATCGTGGACATCCAGAATACGGTGCGAGAGAAGTCGCTGACCCACGAAGTCATCGATGCGATTCCAACGGGCCGGCTCGCCCAGAACCTCGCCGTCCTTCTCCCGGGAGTCACGATCCAAGGGGGTGTTCCGCCCAATGGCATGACGCCGCAGGATGTCGGCGGCAGCAGCGGCAACACCGTGGCCCGATTGACGGTCCACGGCAGCCGGGGCTACGACCAACGGCTCTTCTTGAACGGCCTCTCGGTGATGCTGTCGGCCGGGGTCCACAACACGCCCTATGTGGCGAATATGGGCAGCACCCAGGAAGTGACGATTGACACGTCTGGCGTCTCGGCCGAATCCATGGAGGGCGGCGTGCGCATGAACATGGTTCCGAAGGAGGGCGGCAACGCGTTCAGAGGATCCGTGTTCGGCGCCTTCGCGAACGAGTCGATGGCAAGCAGCAACTATACCGACGATTTCAAGGCCCGGGGTTTCACGACCCCTAACGCGATCAAGAAAATCGCGGATTTCAATCCTGCGTTCGGCGGCCCGATCAAGAAAGACACCCTGTGGTTCTTCACCTCATACCGGCTGCAGGTTGCGGACAACTACCCGGGCGGAATGTTTTTCGATACCACCTATAACGACCCGACGGTCTTCAAGCTGAACCTCGATCCGAACCATCGGGTTTCAAACGACGGCAAGTGGAAGTGGAACGAGGGGAACGCCCGCCTGACGTGGCAGGCCACGACGAAGCACAAATTCGGGTTCTCCTACACCAAGACTCACATGTGCACGTGCCCTTCCAACCTCCGCGCAACCGTCTCGCCCGGGAACGACAACAAATGGGGGTGGCCTCACCAATTCGAGACCGTGGAATGGACCTCGACGCTCACCAATCGGCTCCTGCTCGAAGCGGGTCTGTTCCAACAGACGTTCCGGTGGATCTGGGACCCTTACGAGGGGACGAACCCGGACGTCATCGGATTCCTCGAGCAGTCAACGCTTATCAACGGCAAGTTGCGCGCCGCGGGGTTCCAAGACCGCTGGCAGCACGATCTGCGCTATCGGGCTGCCCTGTCGTATATCACCGGCGCTCACGCCTTCAAGGTCGGCTTCAGCAACGGGAGCGGCGACATCGATGCCAGGTTGTACTGGCTCAACCAGAACATGACCTATCGCCTGAACAACGGCAGGCCCAACCTGATCACCCTTTTTGCGACCCCGTACCAAGACGGTTGGAACATGGACCGCGAGCTCGGCGTGTACGCGCAGGACAAATGGACCGTCAAGCGCCTGACAGTCAACGGCGGGGTGCGATTCGACTCGTACAAGAGCAGTTTTCCCGCCGGGACGTACGGGGCCATACAACTCGCGCCCACCCGCAACTTCACCCTTCCCGAGACGCCGAACGCCGACTGGAAGGACGTCACGCCGAGGATTGGCGCGGCGTACGATGTGTTTGGAAACGGCAAGACGGCCGTCAAAGCCAGCCTGAACAAATACGTCGTCACCGCTGATGGGCCCGCCTTCACTCTGGGCGCACTCCCTCCCTATGCCAGAGTTGTCCACAGCACCACCCGGACCTGGACGGACCCCAACGGAGATTTCGTCCCCAATTGCGATCTCACGAGCCCGTTGGCGAACGGCGAGTGCGGCGCCATGGCCGACCCGAACTTCGGGAAGACGGCCCTCAGCACGACTTACGACCCCAACGCGATCACTGGATGGGGAAAGCGCCCCTTCAACTGGGAGTTCACCACCAGCGTCCAGCAGCAGATTCTTCCGCGCGTGTCGATCGAGGCCGGCTATTACCGGCGGTGGTACGGGAACTTCGGTATCACGGACAATGTCGCGCTGACGGCGTCCGACTTCGATTCGTATTGCATCACGGCGCCCGCCAATAGCCTGCTGCCCGGCGGCGGCGGGAATCAG